>JADGRG010000072.1 GCA_017881145.1 Sandaracinaceae bacterium
ATGATCCGCCAGGCGCTGACATCCACGCAGAGACGGTGCACGGCGTGTGGTGACAGGGGATCACCAATCAGGCAGGGCTGTCCTGGACGGGCAGTTTCAGGCTGGGTCCGGAGGGACTTTTGAAGCGGCTTGGTTGGAAGCTTTCCCATGGCTCTCAACTGGTTAATGCGCGCCGGGGCCGGATCCGTTGCGGCGTAGACCGTGCTCTTGCTCAGTCCTTGCCGAGGACGGTGAAGAACGAGCCTTCTTTGCGGTCGACGCGCAGCAGGACCTTACCGTCGCCGAACGCATGGGCCACGTCGGCCGGGCTCTGCACGCGCTGTCTGTCGACCTCGACCAGCACATCGCCACGCTGCAAGCCTGCAAGCTCTGCGGGCGAACCGGGTTGCACGCCAGCCACGACCACTTTGCCCGTGCCCGTGTAGCCAAGTTGCTCGGCGATCTGGGGCGTCAGCGACTGCAGTCGCAGACCGAACTTGCCTTCCGAGCCGTTCTCCGCGCCTGCTGCGCCGTTCTGTGCGCGGGGGTCGCTCGGGCGCTCGGAGGTCTTCACCTTGAGCGTCTGCAGGATCCCATCGCGGCGCACGCCGAGCGTGACTTCCGTGCCGACAGGCTTCTGCAACACGTCGCGCAGCAGGTCCTTGCCCTGCACGACCTGGTCGTTGTCGACGCGCTCGATGATGTCGCCTGCATGCACGCCGGCGTGATCGGCAGGACCGTTGGGCACCACACTGCTCACCAGAGCACCGTGCGTGTCGTGCTTGCCGAGGCGCTCCGCAAGCTCCGGCGAAAGCTCCTGGAAGCTCACGCCGAGCCAAGCGCGCCGCACCACACCGTTGGCGAGGAGCTGCTCGCCAACTTGGCGCGCGAGATTGCCGGGGATTGCAAAGCCGATGCCCGAGCCACCGATGATCATGGTGTTGATGCCCAGCACGTGACCGTTGAGGTCGACCAGCGGTCCACCCGAGTTGCCGGGGTTGATGCTGGCGTCAGTCTGCAGGTAGTCCTCGATCTCGTTAGCGCCGATGCCGCGACCCTTGGCGCTGAGCACGCCAGCGGTCAGCGTGTAGTCGAGTCCGAAGGGCGCACCGATCGCGAGCACCCATTCACCGACGCGTGCTTTGGCAGAGTCCGCGAAGCTGGCTGCGGGAAGTGCCTTGGCGTCGATCTTCAGTACGGCGAGGTCGACAGCGGGATCGGTGCCGGCGACCCTGGCTCGAAAGGTGCGGCCGTCCTTCAGCTGAACGTCGATGCGGGTCGCGTGCTCCACCACGTGGTTGTTGGTGAGCACCGCACCGTCTGCGCGGAAGATCACTCCTGAGCCTGAGCCTTTCTGCAGGCCCTCGGGCTCCTGCGGATGCATGAAGGGCATCCCGAACATGCCCTGTCCTTGTCCTTGCCCTTGGCGTTTGCTCTCCACCTTGATGGTGACGACCGACGGCGAGACGCGTTCGGCCACGTCGGCGAAGGCGTCCGAAAGCCGCGTCGCTTGGCCTATCGCCGTGGTGGCAAGAGGCGCAGCTGCGCTGGTCGCAGCATTGACTGGAGGCGTGACTGAGGGCGAGGCGCCGGCGTACGAGTGGGTCCAGAAGCCAACTAGGGTCGTGCCTACCACGAACACTGGCAGCACGAACCAGGACCAACGCGCTATGGGTTCCTTCTCTTGGGTCGGAATCATGAAAAGCTCCTCTTTAGTGCGCGTACGCCGGCGCCTTGTTCACACTCCGCCGAGAGCCGCAGGCGCTGCTCGGCGGGTATGTGAGAGTCCGCCGAGAGCCGCAGGCTGCTCGGGGGGTATGTGAGTAACACCGAGAGCCGAAGGCTGCTCGGCGGGTATGTGAGTAACGCCCGGACCCGAGCGCTCATTCCATGAGGGGGCGATCAGAGAGGCCGCGCAGATCCCGTGGGTCCGGACGGCAGGCGAGCAGGACCTCGAAAGTCGTGCCGCGCCCCACCTCGGAGCTGACGTGGATCTCGCCACGATGCTGGTCGATGATGTTGCGCACAATCGACAGACCCAGGCCGGTGCCCTGCCCTTCGCCTTTGGTGGTGAAGAAAGGCTCGAAGATGCGCTTGAGGTTTTCCTCGGGAATGCCGCGACCGGTGTCGGAGAGGCGCAAAAGCAGCCTCCCATCACCGCCGGAGCGCGCTTCGATGGTGAGCTTGCCGGCGCCGATCGGCATGGCGTGACAGGCGTTGGTGATCAGGTTGACCAGCACCTGCACGAGCTGACCCTTCACACCATAGACAGCGGGCAGCCCATCTTCGGCGCAGCGCTCGACCTTCGTACCGCTCTCGTCGATCACATGCGAACAGAAGAGTAGCGCCTGGTCGACCGCGCTGGTGATGTCGAGCGCCACCGGCTTCTCGGTGGACGGGCGCGCGTACGAGACCAGGTCGCGCGTGAACTTCAGGATCCGATCGGCACCGGATGCGATGCGCCGCAGCTTCTCCACGTCGGGATCGTCCGGGGCTTGCGCCGCGTGCTTCTTCAGCAGGTATTCGCTGTAGACGCAGATGCTGGTCAGTGGGTTGTTGAGCTCGTGCACCACACCTGCGGCCAGCTGCCCGAGGGTGGCGAGCTTTTCGGCGTGGATGATTTGCTCTTCGAGCTCGCGCACTTCAGTGACGTCCCGGTAGATGTAGATCACCCCTTCGACCTCGCCGTCGGGCCCCAGGATGGATGCAGCGTTGACCGCGACGTGCGCAAAGCTCCCGTCGCGCCTCGGCACGCGCACCTCGACGTTGGTGGTCGGCTCACCGCGTAACGCATTGATGTAGATCGGCCAGAGCCGCCGCTGCTCGGTGTCCGGAAGAAAACGCATCCATTCCTTGCCGAGCACTTCCTCGCGCTGAAACGACGTGAGCGCGAGAAAGGCGCGGTTGGCCAGTCGCACTTCACCGAGCTTGCCCATGACCATGATCGGCGCGTTGGCATGATCGAGGAGCTTGCCAAGATAGTCGCGCAGGTAGATCGAGCGCCGATGCGAGGCGGCGTTGCGCAGCGCGCTGGCAAAGAGCAGCGTGAGCTGAACGAGCAAGGTGCGATCTTCATCGAGGGCCTGATTCGGCGAGGTGTATTCCACCGAGACGATGCCCGAAAGCTCATCTCCATCCATCATGGGAATGTCGAAGCCGCTCACACCGCGGGTGAAGATCGGTGTGTAGGACGCCGCCACGGTGATGCCGGTGCGACGCGGCCGCCTCGGGTCCACGGCGTGACGGAGCATCGATTCGTGCGAGAGCTCGACCACGTCACGCCTGTCCTCGCGGAGCCGACCGGTCGCGTAGACCAAGCTCAAAAGGCCTTCGTCAGAAGAGAAGAGTCGAACGCAAAGCAGGCGGCGCGGAAAGAGCCGGTGGAAGGTGCCGACGTAGGCGTGCACGATCTCGTCTTCGTGCATCTCGACCGAAACCCGACGGCTCAGCTCGAGCACGGCGTCGAGCACCGCATGCGAATCCGGAATCGCCATACTCGCAGACGTCTGCGCTGCCCGCGCCCGAGCGGTGCGCCTGCGCTCCTTGCCACTGACCGTGCGCTGCGGCGCCGGACGCACGTGCGTCTTGCCGCTTTTGGCGCTAGTCGCACGCATCGAGCGCGTCGCTTTGCTGGCCTTCTTGGCTGGGCTCATGACTTCGACTCCGGTTCGTCTTCGGAACCGCGGTCGAGGTCGAGTATGCGCTGTTCGCCGACGTAAGACTTCGTTTCGTAGCGGGTAAGCTTGCCAATTTTTCGCACAATCTCCGCCATGCGCTGCGCCTCGCTCGAGATCACCTGGGCCGCACGGTGGGCCGGCGATGATTCCTCCACTTTGCGCAGCAGCAGCTCCGCGTAGCCCATCACGCTAGTCAGCGGCTGGTTCAGCTCGTGCGCGGTAGCCCCCGCCAGCTCGGCCACCACCGACTGCTTCTCGCTCAACGCGAGCTTCTCCTGGGCCTGCGCCAGCTGCTCCTCGACCCGGACGCGGTCGCGTAAGTCGGTGAAGATGCCGAAGGTCGCCACGGCCTTGCCATCCTCGTAGATGGTTGCTGCCGTCAGCGAGATCGGGAAGATGTTGCCGTGGAGGTCGATCGCCTCCATACGCACAGGCTCCAAGCGCCCGACGCCACCGTGGCCCTTGGAGCGCAGCATGCGGCCCACCTCGCGGGCACCTTCACCAGGGTAAAGGCGTTTGACGCTCATCTTGTGCAGCGCGTCTTCGGCCGTATACCCGTAGAGCCGTTCCGCACCCTCGTTGTAGAGGATAATGGTGCCGCGCATGTCGGCTGCGACGATGGCATCCACGCTGGCGTCGATCAACGACTGCAAGAAGTTGCGCGTGTGCACCAGCTCTTCCTGCGTCTTGCGCGCTTCGGTGACGTCGCGAAACGAGAGCAGAACCGTGGCTTCGCGGCCGTGCAAGGGCGAGAACGAGCAGTTGATGGTGATGGTCTGCCCTTCCTTGCGCTTGATGTGCAGGTCCACGTTGCGCGGAAACTCACCCCGCGCGAAGCGATTCTGCAGGGCCAAGAGCTTGCGTTGGTCGTCCCCGCTAATCAGCAGGTAGACCGGAAAGCCGAGTGGCAGATCCTGCGGCTGGTAGCCCAGGAGCGCGTAGGCTCCAGGGTTGGCGTAGAGTAGGCACGCGCTGTCGTCGAGAGCGACGATGCCGTCTGCGGCGGATTCGAAGACGTCGGCGTAGCGCTTGAGCGCTGCCACGCGTTGCTCGGCTTCCAGGCGTGCGTGCGTATCGCGCTGCGTCTCGGCGCGCAGCCCATGCAGGATGCGAGCATTGCGCAGTGCGATGGCCGTGGCGTTCGCGAGCACCTGACAGAACCCGACCTGCTGTTCATCGAGCGCGCCTTTGCTGGTCTGCGCGCGAATGAAGAGCACGCCCATCACCGCTCCGTCGAAGACCATCGGCAAGAGGGTGAGCGAGGAGGGCTTGGTCGGCGGCAGCGACGTGCGCACTCCGTCGAGCACGGGGTGCGTGCCCACATCGGCGATCGTCAAGGGCGCCTTCGACTGCAATACGTGGCGGATCTCGGGATACTTCTGCAAGTCTAGGCGCAGGTTCGTGACGCCTGCGTCGTCGCTGGCCGCAACCACGAAGCCGGTGTCGTCGAGATCGCTCGGCACCAGCACGATCGACACGCGATCGACGCGCACCACGTCCGCGATGCGACGCACGACCGTGAACAAGATCTCCTGGATGTCGAGCGAGGAGACCAGCGCCTGCGTGATGTCGATCATCGCCGCCAGCGCCCGCTGACGTCGCGCCACGCGAGCCGACGACCGACGCCACCCCAGATGCATCGCGACCCGTCCTGAAAGCTCGGTTGGATCGAGGGGCGAAAAGAGCAAGTCATCCACGCCGACATCTAGCGCGTGGGCTATCTCTGATGCTTGCCCCGGCGCGGCGATCACCAGGAACGGCGCCTCGGTCGTGCCAGAGTGGACGCGCACTGCGCGCAAGACCTCGTAGGTACGGGGCCGCGGTGCTCCAAGCTCGAGCAGGCAGAGCGTGAACGCCTCAGTCGGACCGAGGAGCTGGGCGGCAGGCCCGTCGCGAAAGACCAACTCGTGGCCCTCTGGCCCCAGCACGGAAATAAGGGCCCGCTGCGTTTCGGGCCGGGCGTCGACGACCAGCACGTGGTGGCCCTTGCTCATGCGCTGCCCTCGACGACGACTTGCACTGGCTGCGATCCTACGCCACAACGACCGTCCCAACCAAGAGCGCCACAGTGGCGCCTGTACTCGACTCAGCACGAAGTGCCGTGCCAACTATAAGTAAGCGAGCGCCGATCGGTGTGTTTGACTCGGGCCTGGGCGGCCTGACGGTGGTGCATGCCATCATGAAGCGACTGCCCAGCGAGGACATCGTCTACCTGGGCGACACGGCTCGCGTGCCCTACGGAACCCGCTCGGCGCAGACCGTGCTCAACTATGCGCGCGCCTGCGCCCGCAAGCTCTGTGAGCACGATATCAAGCTGCTCTGCGTCGCGTGCAACACGGTCAGCGCGGTTGCGCTCGACATGCTCAGCGTCGAGCTCGATCTGCCCGTGTTAGGCGTGATCGGCCCGGGCGCTGCTGCCGGCGCCAAGGCCAGTGAGCAAGGCCGCGTCGGCGTGATCGCCACGGCGGGTACGGTGGCCTCGGGGGCTTACCCCCGCGCAGTGGCGAGCATCAGCACCCGCGCCGAGACCTTCATGGAGGCCGCTCCGCTACTGGTTCCGCTGGTGGAGGAAGGCTGGACGCAGGGCGAGGTGCCGCGGCTGGCTGTGCGCAGATACCTTACCCCGCTGGTCGCGCAAGGCATCGACACGCTGGTGCTGGGTTGCACACACTACCCACTGCTGCACGAGATCATTGCCAGCGAGCTCGCCGCCCTACGCGGCCATGCGATTCCGATCGTGGACAGCGCACAAGCCACCGCCGCCGAGCTGGCTCAGCTGCTCCACGAACGCGGACTCGCCACCGACCGCACCGCCGCAGGCGCGCTGCGCATTCTGGTCACGGACATGCCAGGCAAGTTCTCCGAAGTCGCCGCGCGCTTCCTCGGTCAGAGCGTGGAAGGCCTGGACGTCACCGCGATCGATCTCTGACGCAAGTCGCCTGCCACGCGAGCTAAACAGGAACGCATGGAGCGCGAGACACGAGCGAGGCGCCCCCGGTTTCGAGGAGCGGGCGGAGCCTACATTTTGTAGGTGAGCACGCACCGCAGAAAGCGGGGGCGGATCGCGATGTGGATCGC
>JADGRG010000073.1 GCA_017881145.1 Sandaracinaceae bacterium
CGTCGCACTGACGCTGGTGCAGTCCCTGAAGACCACTGGAGCGGTCATCGTCACGACTCCGCAAGAGGTCGCGCTCCAGGACGTCTACAAGTCCGTGTCCATGTGCAAGAAGCTCAATCTGCCGATCCTGGGCGTGATCGAGAACATGAGCTACTTCGTCGACCCGGCCGGACAGAAGCACGAGATCTTCGGCGCAGGTGGCGGCCAGAAAGTCGCCGAGTTTGCGGAAGCGCCGCTGCTTGGGCAGATCCCGCTCGACACCAGCGTTCGACAATGGGGCGACGACGGAACACCCATCGTGCAGGCTAACCCGGAGCATCCGGCGGCCAAAGCCTTCGCACAGATCGCAGAGGCCTTGTCGTTGCGGATCGCCCGCGATGCCTTCTTGCGGACCGGCGGCCAGAAAGCCCCGGAGACGCAAGGGCCACGCCGCCTGAAGATCATGCGCTGAGGAGCCGTTTCACGGGCCAGGCAAGAAGGGCCCCGTCTACCGCTGGTTGCGCCAGGTGCCGCGAGCAGGCGGCGCTGCCGGAGCTGGTGTGGAGTCGGCGCGCCACACGCCGCTCGAACGGCCCCCGAGGCGGGTCTGGGTGGGCACACCCTCGAAAGCTACGCCCATGGCGGTCACGCCCTTGACGACGCGCGAGACCACGCGACACGGGAACGTGTATTCGAGGCCATGCAACGCTTCTTGCACGTGCACGATGATGCGTTGGTCCAGCTCCGGCGCTTCGGCCGTGGCGATGGCCAGGCCCTCGGCCGAGACATTGCGTAAGGTGCCCGAACCGAAACGGCCAGCAGCTATGAACTGCACCGGCAGCGGCGTGGTCAGGAGTGTGTAAGGGTCCCGCTCGTCCACCGACGGCACGCGCACCGGCAGCTGTTCGCGCAAGCGCTGCATGCGCGAGGTCTGCTGCGGCGTCAGCGGAATCTGCAGCTCACGTTCCTTCGCAAAAAGGACGCGGTACTCGTAGATCCGCTCTAGTTTTTCCCCCATAGCCTGACCTCGACACCATCCACTCGACCCACCGAGACGCCGCCACGGAACTGCGGGAAACAGAGCGTGACCCATCTGCGAGTCGTGCCGATACACCGACTACTCGGAGCTCGCAGAAGAGTCTTCTGTCCCACGCTTCGACCTCCTTTGCAAGCGTACGCTATAGTTGCGCAGCACCCAGCGTGGCCGGCGAATGAGGGTGACGCAGACCGCGTGAGGCGGCCCGAAGAGCGCAGCGGAAGTAGGCAGAAACATTGGATCTCTTCGACCGCATCGAACCCGACGAGACCGTCGTGGCGCCGCTCGCTGACCGGATGCGGCCGCGCAATCTCGCCGAAATGGTTGGGCAGACTCACCTGCTGGCGGAGGGCAAGCTGCTATGGTCGGCGATTCGCAAGGATCAGGTGCCCTCGCTGCTCTTCTGGGGTCCGCCGGGGACCGGCAAGACGACGCTCGCGCAGATCATCGCGCACGAGTCCAAAGCCCGCTTCGTGACGCTGAGCGCGGTGCTCTCGGGCGTGCCTGAGCTGCGCAAGGCCATCGAAGAAGCACGCGAACATCGACGCCTGCACGGCCGGCGCACGATCCTCTTCGTCGACGAGATCCACCGCTGGAGCAAGGCGCAACAGGACGCGCTCCTGCCGCACGTGGAGCGTGGTGTGGTCACTCTGATCGGAGCGACCACCGAGAACCCGTCCTTCGCCGTCAACGCAGCCTTGCTCTCGCGAGCGCGGGTGTTCCGGCTGGGAGCGCTCGGGCTCGAGGAGGTCGTGGCGCTCTTGGCGCGTGCGCTCGGCGACAGCGAGCGGGGCCTCGGCAAGTCCGGCATCGAGATGGATGCTGCAGCGCTTGGGGAGGTGGCGAAAAGCGCGGATGGCGACGCACGACGTGCGCTCGATCAGCTCGACACGCTCGTGAAGCACGCCGTCGAGCGCGGCATGCGAGCGCTCAGCACGGCGGACGTACGAGAACTCTCGGGCTCGCGCACGCTGCTGCACGACAAGAGCGGCGAAGCGCACTACAACGTGGTCAGCGCGTTCATCAAGAGCCTGCGCGGCAGCGATCCGGACGCGGCACTGTACTGGATGCTGCGCATGCTGGAAGCCGGCGAAGACCCGCGCTTCGTGTTGCGGCGCATGATCATCTTCGCGAGCGAAGACGTCGGCAACGCCGATCCGCAAGCGCTCTGCGTGGCCATCGCTGCGGATGCTTCGTTCGCGCGCCTGGGCATGCCCGAAGGGATGCATCCGCTCGCGCAGGCTTGCACCTATCTCGCCAGCGCGCCGAAGTCGAACGCGAGCTACATGGCCGCCAATGAAGCCCAGGCCGACGTCCGCGAGCACGGCCCGCTGCAAGTGCCGATGAAGCTCCGCAATGCGGCCACCTCACATATGAAAGCCTGGGGCTATGGCGAAGGCTATCGCTACCCGCACAGCGAAGGTGGCGTAGCTGCAGGCGAGACCTACTTGCCCGAGGAGCTGCTCGGCAAGCACTATTACCGCCCGACCGAGCACGGACAGGAAGCGGCCATCGCCGAGCGGCTGCGCAAGGTGCGCGAGAAGTAGACGTCAGGGGAAGACCAGGACATTCGCTTCGCCGTGCTCCTCGATCAACGCAGAGATGTGCGAGAGCACGGTCTGCCGCCGATCGAAGAGCCCGCCGACGCGTTGCGCATCGAGCTCCTGGCCCGGACCAAAGCCCGGGTCCTGCGCGATTTCCTTCTGGAAGGTGTCGCGCGAGAGCGCTCGCAGCGCTGTGTAGAAGCCTCTTCCGATGCGCTCGACGCGTAGCAGACGCTTCAACATAGGCCGCTGCAGAGCTTCGCTGAGGCGCGGAGCAAACGCAGCGTCGTGGTCGCGCAGGTAGATGATCTGGCCGCTCGCATCGCTCTTGAGATTGCCGCCGCTAAAACGGTCCCAGTTGCCGATCAGGTAATCGAACGCCAGCATGCTGGAGAGCTGCGCTGCCAGCGCCTGCTGCTGCGGTGCGAGCGGATTGTCGAGCCGCAGCATGGCCGCGATACGTGCCTGGCCCGAGAGCGGGTCGAGCTTTGGATCCTGCATGCCATCCACCCAGTAGATGGCCGCCCCCTGCACCAGGCCGTCGCGCCCGATCGAAAGGCGCTCTGCGATCTGCGGCCAGCGCGAGACCTGATCGGCGGAGAGGCCAGCACGCAGCGCCGCCACCGGGATGCTGCGCGAGACGGCTGGCACCACGTTCGCAAGGCCGAGACACCGCGCCAGCCGGTAGGCCGCGACCTCGGAGCGCGGCCCATGCGCCCGGCGGCTGGTGGTGACCTTGAACGCCGCAGCGATGGTGCTGCGCATCGTGGCTTTGAACACGGTGGAGGTCGAACCGACCGGACGAAACGCAAGCAGCGGCGCGCTCGCGAGCTCGTGCAAGATGAAGTCCTGCGTGAGCGAGCTGCCCGCGAAGCTACCGGCCGGTCCAGGCGATCCGTCCGCAATTGCCGGCTGTGAGAGCGAGCCCAGCCCCAGCGTCCACGCACAGAGCAGGAGCGCAGCGGGCAGACCGAACCGGCAGCGTGGCCTCATGCTCACGGGGCAGTCCCGCTCAACGCCGCCTGGTCTTGTCGGTGCGAGCGATCTCATTGCGCGCAGCGCGCGCGCCCATCACAAAGCCGATCGCGATGCCGATCAGCATCATGCCTGGGATGTAGAGGAAGTGCGCGATGGTCGGCACGAGGCATCACCCGCGAGAGTCGGTTTTGGCAGCGGCCTTGGCCACCTTGGCCACGGCGGTCTCGATGCGCTGCAGGCTCTCCGAGAGGCGCCCATGCAGACGGCCGAGGTGCACCACGTAGCCAAACACCGCGATCCAGACCACGGCGTATGCAGCCAAGAGCAGCGGCCCGCCAGCGATGTCTTCCTTCACACCGCCAGTCACTGCTTCGAAAGTCTGCGCACGGTCGTCCGGCGTTGCGGATGGCGCAGCTGGTCCGTCTTCGGCAAGCGCGGCAGCTGGTGCAAACAAGAGGCACGCGCCGAGCAAGAGAGAACGCAGGGAATATCGCAACATCAGCCCTCCTCCAACAGTCCGCGTTCCGCCGCGTCGACCTCCAGCGCTTCGCAGCGCTGCCGCAGCCGCTCGATGCGAGCTCGCTGCCAGATCAGAAGCGCCACCAGCGCGGAAAAGAACAAGAACCCCAGTATCAGCGCAGGCCGCATGTCGGGATGCAGACCGCCACCCTTGGCCGTGATCACAGTCGGATGCGTGCCGCGCCAACGCTGCACGCTGAAGTGAATGATGGGCAGATCCAAGAGCCCGAACACCGCCAGGCCTGCCGCGAAACGCTTCTCGACCTCGCCGATGCTGCCAAAGGAGCGCAGCACCAGATATGCGAAGAACACCATGCCGGCGAGCAACGTGGTTGTCAGGCGCGGATCCCAAGTCCAGTACGTGCCCCAAGCTTTGCGCGCCCAGAGCGGACCGGTCACCAGCACCACGATGCAGAAGATCGAGCCGACCTCGGCGCCAGCGACCGCGAAACCATCCCAACGCTCGTCGTGCTTGGCCAGATACACCGCGCTCGAGACCGCGCTGACCGTGAAGCCAATGTACATGGCGTAAGCGCTGGGCACGTGGAAGTAGAAGATCTTCTGCACGACGCCCATCTGGCGTTCCACCGGCGCGACCACGAAGATCGCGTAGAGCACCGCGAGACAGAGCGCAGCAGAGACAACGATGAGCAGCGTGAGCGCAAGGGGCGTGCGTTGGCTTGTGGGCTGGGTCATGATCGGGCGAGCGCCAGGGTGTGTTGAACCCGGCTATCTAACCTCCAATGTGAGCATGCCGCAACGTCCGAACGTCGCTTTCGCCTCCGGACGGGCGCACAGCTTCTCCAGACTGCCAGCAACACCACGTGGCCACGCTTTCTCTGCCACCCCTGCCGGATCGCTGGGCGGAGTTGGGCGTCGCCATGAGCCAAACTCGCCGACCCCGCGCCGCACGAGAAGCCGGGACCTGGGTTGCCGAGGCGCCAAAACCTGATCACTATGTCCGCGCCCAAGCGTGCCGTGAGTGACGCATGAAGAGCCTCTTCGACCTGAAGTTCGTGTTCGTCGTCGGCAAGGGCGGTGTTGGCAAGTCGTCGGTTAGCGCGGCACTGGCGGTGGCGGCAGCCGCGCGTGGCAAGCGCGTGCTGGTTGCAATGTGCAACTCCAAGGAGCGGCTCAGCTACCTGCTCGAGACCCCACCGATCGGCTCCGCGATCCGCAACGTGCTGCCGAACCTGGATGCCGTGAACATGGAGCCGGCGGCGGCGTTGGAAGAGTACGGAATGCTCATCCTCAAGGTGCGCGCGCTCTACAAGCTGGTGTTCGAGAACCGCTTCGTGTCGGGCTTTCTGCACGGCACGCCCGGAATCGACGCCTGGGCGATGCTCGGCAAGGCGCAGTATCACGCCTTCGAGCAGGACGAAGACGGTCACAACCGCTACGACATGGTGATTGTGGACGCACCCGCCACCGGCCATGGCCTGGAGCTCTTGCGCGTGCCGCGCGTGATCGTGGACGTGGCGCCACCGGGCCTCTTGCGCCGCGAGGCGGAACGCGCTTGGCAGCTCTTCAGCGATCCGACACGAGCGGGCGTGCTCTTAGTTACCATCCCCGAGGACATGCCGACCAGCGAGACGCTGGAGCTCTACGCTGCCGTGCGCGACGAGCTACACCTGCCCGTCTGCGGCCTGGTCGTGAACCAGATGCGCAAAGTGCTCTTCAAGCCAGCCGAGCTGCCTGTCTTACGCCGATTGCGTGAGCTGCTCTCCGCACCCAGCGCGCTGCGTCCGCTGGCCATTGCCGGCCACGCGCGTGCGGAACGTGAAGCGGCCCAGGCCGCTTGCCTGACTCGGCTGCAAGCCGGCATCCCGGGCCCGCATCTGCACCTACCACTGACCTTGATCCACGACTTTCGCAGGTCCGAAGTCGAGGTGCTGGCAGGTGCGCTCGGTGACGCCGTCAGCGGCGCATCGTGACAGCGCCGGTCGTGCTGACATACGCGCCGTGTGGCCACTGACGGTACCACTGGGTCTTGATCATCGGTCCGCCACGCTCGTCGAACTCTCCGGTCGGTAGGCCGTAGATCTTCACGAGCGAACCGGTATTGAGCCGACCCTGCCCTAAGGCATCCTCGGACCGGACTCTCAGCACCGTCGAAAACGGGCCACCGGCGCGCTCCGAGATGGTGACGCGACACGAGCTCTCGAACTGATCGGTGCAGAGGTGCCGCGGCTGATGAAAGCGTAGGTCGAGCGCGACCTTCAGCTCACCGGAAGGAGCCTTCTCGATGGCCGTCACGATACCGAACCAACCCACGAGCTGGCTGGCGAAAGCCGAGGGATCACGGCGGATCTCCTCGTAGCTGATGTCGCGGGCCTTCTCGAGGAAGGGCTCTTCCTCGTCCGCGGGCACATATTCGCGCCCGTGGCCATAGGGGTTGCTCCCACCACAACCGATCGCTGCCAAGAGCACCAGGCAGAGTGAAGACCACGATGCAACGCGCATGAGCCCGCCTCCTCGATAACGTGGAGTTGTACAGCGATGCGACGCCGCTGGCGAGTAGCTGGCAAAGAGCGGCCGGCTACGCGCGAGGAGCCTCGGGCTGCGGTCCCACCGGGCGCTGAGCCTCGGGCAGCACGCTCAGTGGGTCCCCGAGGAAGCCCTGCAGCTCGGCTGAGATGCGACGTAGGTAGCCCTGCTTGATGTGGAAGGGCATGAAAGCAGCTTTGAAGCCATTCAGGATGATGCGCGCAATGTCGCGCTCGCCGAGGCCCATCTCCTTGTGACAGAGCCAGAGCTCTTTCGAGACGGTGGTGTCGGTGATCAGCCGGTTGTCGGTGTTGACCGTCACGCGCACGCCGAGGTCGTGATAGAGCTTGAGCGGATGAGTCGCGAGCGAAGCCACGGCGCCGGTCTGCACGTTCGATGACGGACAGCATTCGAGCGCGATGCGGTGGTCGTTCACGTAGTGCAAGAGATCGCCGTCTTCGCGCAACCTGCAACCGTGACCGATGCGATGCGCGCCGCAGACGTGGATAGCCTGCGAGATCGACTCCGGGCCGAAGGCCTCACCGGCGTGGATGGTGCAGTTGATGTTGTTGTTGCGGATCAGCTGGAACGCCTCGCGATGATGCTTGGCTGGGTGGTCGTATTCGGCGCCAGCCAAGTCGAAGGCCACCACGCCACGATTCTTGTAAGCCACCGCCAGGCGCGCCATCTCCAACGAGGATTCCGGCGAGATATTGCGGATGCCGCAGATGATCACACGCGACTCGATCCCGTGATCTTTCTCGGCCTCACGCAGACCCGCCAGCACGGCCTCCACCACCGCCACCATGCGTAGGCCACCGCGCGCGTGCAGCATCGGCGCGTAGCGCACCTCCATGTAGCGCACGTTCTCCTTGGCGGCGTCCTCGGCCAGCTCGTAGGCGCTGCGATAGAGCGAGTCTTCGGTCTGCATGACCGAGAGCGTGATGTCGAAAGCCTTCAAATACTCGACCAGCGAGCCGGTGTTCTCGCCGCAGTGCATGACTTGGCGCAGACCTTCCGGTGTGTCAGCCGGCAGCTTCACGCCCCGCTGCTCGGCGAGGTCCAGCATCGTCGGAATGCGGAGTGAGCCGTCCAAGTGCACGTGCAGATCCGCCTTGGGCAACTTCTCGAATACGGTGATCGGCAGCGTCATTCACCCATGGTAGCGCTGCCGCGGCAGAGCTCCAATGCGTGCAGGATGCGGCAGTGACAGGCCTGCATACCCGCGCACGTGGGCCAAGCACTTGGGCCGTGTGCGGATGTGGGTGTGTGATCATGCCGAAGTGCCGTCCGCGTAGCCGAGCTTGCGCAAGACCTCGTCGAGCTCTTTCGGCTCCACGCTGACCACGGTCGGCATGCCCCCGGCGAGGCCCAGACAGCGCAGCAAGTCGACGCCGCTGTCGAAACGCGCCGCGACCGTCAGCGCTTGTTCATCCAACACCACCGAGATGCGCGCGCGTTCTTGCCCGAGCATGAGCAACACGGTCTTGTCGTAGGGCGCGCTCCGCGGCGGCACGCGCACGAAAGCCACGTCGTTTCTGATCTCGTAGTGATGCGAAAGCTCGCGCGCACTATCCTCGCGCGCCCGCAGCAACTCTGAAGCGCTCTCGATCGTCTTGTAGACCGCAACGTCCTCACAGCGGTCGACCAAGAACTTGACGATCAAGCCGCGCAACGCGTCGTCACGCGGACGTGCCCGCAGTGCCCGGTCGATCACGTTGGCGCGCGCGCTGGGCCGACCCATGCGCGTGTCGATCGCGCGCGCGTCCGCATCGGCACCTTGGTAGGGCTCGATGCCACCCAGGATCCATTTGGCTGCGGAACAGAGCCCATCGAAATCCGTGTGACAACAGATGGTGTTGACTACGCCGGCCTGGGCAACGCGCTCGACCGTGACCATCTCCGGGCAAGCGCCGTGCTGGGCTTTGGTCCGCAGCACGAAGCGCGGATCGTTCGCATACGCCGCATGCATCTCGTGGTCGTGGTGGTCGACCCAAATCGCGAGTCGCTCACCGAGCGCATGGATGAAGGGCTTGGTGGTGGTCTCGAAGCTGGCGCCGCCTGCGCCCGCCGCAAACGCGATGTCGAGCACGGCCACCCGTCCGTCGAGGTTCTTCGCCTTGGGAAGCTTGCGGGGCGTGCCAAAGACGATCTTCGGAAAGGCCATGGGGCGAGAACATGCGGGCACCGACCCGGGGAAGCAAGCGAAAGCCTCACCCGCTGCACTGCGAGGCGGCGCTCCGCAGAGCGCGCAGAGCGAGCGATGATCAGCTCCATCCGCGCAAGTCTCGGTGTAGCATCGCGCAACTCATCTCTGCCCATGCGAGCTCGGCACTTCGTCCTCAGCGCTTCTCTCGTCCTTGGCTTCGTGGCCAGCGCGTATGCCGTGCTGCTGTGGCAGAACCTCTTGCCAGATCCGTGGCGTCCCGCGCAGGACTGTCCGCCCCCGCCAAGACCTGCGGCCAGCGAGATGTGCGCGCACGCACCGGAGCCGAAAGCCAAGCCGGACACCAAGACGCCGGAGGCGAGCTCGGTTGCGCCCACGAAGGCTGAGCGCGTGCCGGAGCAGACCGTCGTGCCGGTGCACCGCTACGCTCTCTGCGAGATGGCACACGGCCAGCCAGTGCTGAGCCTGCTGCGCCTCCAAAAGACCGAGGCGCAGTTGGTGGCCCTGCATTGCGGAGCCAGCGTCGAGATCATCGCGCTCGACTCTACGGATGGCGCATCCGTCACACCGCGTCGCATCGCACACCTCAGAGCGCAGCCGCCAACCCCGGAGCTGCACGCAGGGCCCGGACCCGTGCTTGCTTTTGACCTGAGCGGCGACGAACGCATCGACCTGGTCGTGCCCTTCCTGTGGTCCGATGCCACCTTCGCGCCACGTGGTGGCGCGCTCTACGAATTCGTGCGCGAGCCCAGCCTGGGACTTGGTGCGCCACTGCTCCTTGGATCCGTCGCTGCCGGGGCACTGGCTTCGGGGCGCTTCGATGTGGCGAAGGGCGAAGACCTCGCGCTCCTGCATTTCGAGGATGCCCGTGTCGAACGGCCGAGCGAGCTGATCGTAGTGCGCGGCGGCCCCGCGCCGGTCAAGGTGAGCGCTGCGCACGCCGCCATCGGCGGCCATGACTTGTGCGCGGTCGACCTCGACCTGGATGGACGAGACGAGCTGATCGTGCTGGGAAAAGCGCCGAGAGCGGAAATCGTCTATCTCGGCGACGACGGCCAAGTGCGCGAGCGCAAGGCACTCGAAATGGGCGACGCGCGCGAGGTCAGCGCCACCGACGTGGACGGCGACGGACACGCTGACGCGGTGCTGGTCGGCGATGACGTCCGGGTCGTCATCGCCGCCAAAGACAATCCCCTGGCCGTGCAAGCGCTCGGCCTTGGAGCAGGCCTGACCCACGTGCGCGGGTTCGACATCAACACAGACGGGAAGCTCGACTTCGTCGCGCAGAGCACAGAGAGCGCCGTGGCCCTGGTGCAAACCACCCAATCCCACTTCGAGCGCCGTCTGCTCGTCGATTTCGCAGGCACCAGCATCGTGCCGATCGAGCTCGCAGCTCTGCACCTCGGCGCAGAGGCACACGTCGCTCTCTTGGTGCTCACTCGCTCTCGAGCGCAGCCCTCGCACTTCGAGCTTTCGCTGCTGCCGATTGTGTCTGGCGAAAACGCGCTCGCCTGGGATCCAGAGCCGACGGCGCTCAGTGACGCCCCGCTCAGCCTCACGCTCACGGCGCCATGAGCGTCACCGCGGATCTTTCCCCAGGCTGCGCGTGCATCGTCGCTGCGCCTGCACACCTGACCAGCGTTGAACGCGCGGAGTCCCAGTTCCACCACGAGGTTAGCTCGTTGCAACGCTCCTCCAATTGTGTATGGTTGTCATGACTTGGTGGGGAAACACGGCGGGGAATCTTAGAGGGGGATCGCCCCCGGGTGGAGGGCTTAGGGTGAAACGAGCGGCTTTGCACGCGCCGAGGGATCGGCTCACGACCGGCGTTCGAGAGCGGGCTGGCGCGGCTGATGTCGCAGCCAATCTTGCCAGCACCGGTGCACACGTCGTTGCGCTGGAGGCTGTTTCGGAGGCCGTGCTGATCGTCGACCGCAGTGGCGTCGTCGTCTTTGCAAACCCCGCTGCGACCGCACTGACGGGGCATCGCCCGAAACACCTAATCGGACGACACGTGTGGAGCGTGCTCACGCCCCAGGTCGCACCTGCCCTGTGGCCCATGATGCGGTCGCTGGGCATGCAACGTGCTTATCGCGGGCGTGTGGATGCGGTGCACGCTTCCGGCAATGCATTGCCACTCGAAGTGAGTGTGACGGCGGTGCCGGATGCCGACGGGCACTTGCAGCATTTCTGCTTGGTCGCCCGACCCGTGGCAGAGCCACTGGCCGACACGAGCGCGGGCCCTGTCGAAGCGCTCGGCCGCGTAGCCGCGGAGTTGGCGCACGACTTCAACAACCAGATCGCCGTGGTGCTCAACTACACGTTCATCCTGCAGCGGCAGCTGCCGCCAGCCAGTCCGCTGCGCGAGCACGTCGAGCAGCTTCAGGCTTCCGCATGGCGCGCGTCACGTGTCGCTCAGGACATGATCGCGTTTGGCGGACCTCGGATGCCAGAACCGGACGCAGTCGACCTCAACGTCGTCGTCGCCAACCTGGGCCCCCTGCTCGCACATGCTCTGCAGGACGCAGCCACCTTCGAGTTCCGGCCGGCCGCGGGGCTTCGGCTTACGCGCGCGCGCTTGCCGCAGCTCGAGTGGTTGATCATCGAGCTGGCTTTGCATGCACGCGTCTGGTTGGGCGGCGTGAGCCAGGTGAGCTTCGTGAGCTGGAACGCCGAGGGAAAGCCTTCGCAGACGGATCCCGGTGGCGGCACCGATGCCGCTCTGACTGACTATGTGGGGTTCACTCTGCGCGCACTGCCGCATGTGCAGTCGGACGCCGTCGTTCCGCTGCTGCCGTTACGCGCGTCGCTATCGAGCGAGCACTTCCCTGCGGAAGCCTCGGCCATGCCGGGCGCAGAGATCACGGTGAGCCGAGCCCGCGGCAAGCTCACGACGACGCGTGAACCAGACGGCTCTATCCGTTACGACCTCTGGTTGCCTGCAGTCTAGCGCTGCGCGCAACCAGACCAACGAACTCAAGAGCTGTCCAGAAATCGGCGCAGAGCGAGCGCGCCCGCAGAAAAAACCGCAGGAATACTCGTGTATTTCGAGGATTTTTTGGCAGGACGAAAGCCGCTATGAGCCCTTTCTGGACAGCTCTTCAGCTCGAAGCATTGGCATTCGAAGCACCGGCAAGCCAAACGGCCTCACCTACAAGTGCACGCGCCGTGTGTCTGCCGGCGGCTTCCAGGTGAACGTGGTCTCGGGCACCGCTGAGTTGAACTTGAACTCGCTGAAGTCGAAGCGGTTGCGATTGCCGGTCGCGTCGATGATGAGCAACCGACGCACCAACCCCCGACGAGCGGCGGCGGTCTCCACGTAGAAGATCAAACGATCGAAGTGCGGGTTGGGCTTGCGTGGATGAAGCTCGAGCACCTGACCGGTGGGATAGCCCTCGGCTGCGGAGTCGAGCAGACGAAAAGTGAAGTCATCGACCAGGCGACCGGTGCCCATCAGGAACGCCATGGCTTGAGGCAGCTCTGCGTCGCTGAAGTTCTGCTCCAACACCTGGCCCTTCTCGCCCACCTCACCTGGCTCGTAGACCAGAAGCTTGCCAGACGCCGCGATGATCACCTTGCCGTTGGGCAGATCGTAGTCCCAGCGCATCTTCCCGGGCTTCTTGAACACGACGTGACCCTTGCTGCGGTCTTTGCGGTCGTAGAGCTTGTTGACGTAGGTCTGGAAGAAGCTCGCTGATACGTCCTTGGTTTGGTCGTAGAAGGCTTGCACGACAGCAGCCACTTGCCGCGCGGGATCCTCCGGGAGCGCTTTCTGTGGTTCCGCAAACGCCGCAGAAACGAGGCTGCATGCGACGACCAAGAGTGCCGCGGCGAGGACGCTACCTAACCTGCCTGCGAAGTGGGTGAACGGAGCCAAAGCAGCCTCCTGTATTCGCGCTGCGCGATGCCGCAGAGCCAGACGAAATCTCAAGAGCTGTCCAGAAATCGGCGCAGAGCGAGCGCGCCCGCAGAAAAAACCGTAGGAATACTCGTGTATTTCGAGGATTTTTTCGAGGACGTAAGCCGCTATGAGCCATTTCTGGACAGCTCTTCAGTGATTGCCAATGGTCTGCCCGTATAGACCATTCAGTGCGGCCATGCACGCCAGCTTGGCACTGAAACGCCGCAGCGCGCCGCGACACCAACGCCTGGAGTGCGAGCGGCGTGGTTCAGGGGACGCGAGCATACGGCGATGCATTGCGCGGAGTGAGCTCCGCA
>JADGRG010000074.1 GCA_017881145.1 Sandaracinaceae bacterium
ATGCGTCGTCTGGCTGCTTCGGATCGCGCTCACTCACAGGTCGCCTCCTCTTCTTGCATGCCGGGCCGCGGTGTCTGCAGGAACGCCTCCTCGGGGATGCGTGGATTCAAGACGATTTCCTTGAAGTGGATCAGGGTGTCGGACGCGCTTGCCGACTGCTCGACGCGCACCCGCATCGGCAAGAGCACGTGCTCCCGGCCGAGGAGCACCGCTGCATAATCTTGATAGGTCACGCGCCACACGCGACGACCACCGGGCGCGAAAAGCTCCGAGCGCAGCAAGTAGAGCCGCTGCCTCGAAGTGGGCAAGGCGACGTCCGCCGGATACACCGCCAAGTCCAGCTCCTGCTGCGCACCGCTTTGGGCCGAGAGCACCGCTCGATAGAAGCCATCGCGCTCCCAGTGCAGGCTCGACTGTTGGAAGACGATGATCGGCGTGCCTGCCAGCAAGAAGTGCGAGGTGTCTTCCACCGAGAGCGGGACTCCCAAGAGGCGCGCGATGTTGTTCGGGCAAGTCGCACCGGTCAGGTAGCGGTGCTCGCGCAGGTCTGCGAACGCGAAACGCTCACGGTCGCTGGTCAGGATGGCCACCGGCCCGAACTGCGTCATGACGTCGAAGCGAACCTTGCCCGCGCGCTCCACGAACATCAGCACGGTGCCACGGATGCGTCCCGTGGGGCCGCGCTGGTCCACACGTGCCTCGGCGCGGATGCTGCTGAGGGCGGCGGTGGTCGCGTCGCGCCTGCCGAGCGCGGTGGCTGCATCCAGCAGCGGATACCTGGGCTGCGCCACGCTGATGCAACCGAAAAGCAAAGCTACACAGAGCGCGGGCAGCGTGACACGCATCAGCGCACGATACCCTGGACGACATCGAGGGCGAGTTGGTAGCGGCCGAAAGGCGGCATGATGTAGGCGCCGGCCACGCGCTCCTTCACGCGCTCCAGCATCTCGCGGGCGATCTGCACGCCTTCGGAGCGAGCCGCGTCGCCTGCTCCCGCCTTGCGCATGCGTTCACGAATCTCGTCCGGCACACGCATACCCGGCACTTCGTTGTGAAGAAACTCCGCGTTCTTGTGGCTGGCCAGCGGCAAGAGACCAACCAGCACCGGCACACCGAGCGGTGCGACGTCGGCGAGCATGCGATCGAGGAGCGCCGCATCGTAGACGGGCTGCGTCATCACCAGCTCGGCGCCTGCATCGACCTTGGCGCGCAGACGCGAAAGCTCACGCTCGTAATCGACCGCAGCGGGCTCCGCGCCGGTCGCGCACAGAAAAGAGGTTGCGGCTCCGAGTGGTTTGCCGCCCGGATCGATCCCGCGGTTGAGCCCCGAGATCAGTCGCAAGAGCCCCACCGAATCGAGATCGTAGACCGGGGTCGCATCCGGCAGGTCGCCCATCTTGGGTGGATCGCCCGTGATCACGACGAGGTTCCTCACGTCGAGCTCGTGCGCTGACAAGAGGTGTGCGACCAAGCCGAGCAAGTTGCGATCGCGCGTGGTCACGTGCATGAGCGCGGGCAGCCCGAGCTTCTCCTGGATGCGCAGACAGAGCGCGAGGTTACCCATGCGCACGCTGGCCCGTGCGCCATCGGCCACGTTGATCATGTCGACGCCGCCCGCCTTGAGCAGCGCAGCACCCTCCAGCGCTTTTTGCAGCGAAAGCCCCGGCGGCGGATTGACCTCGACTGAAACCAGAAAGTGTTTACCCAAGCGCGCGCCGATGGGTCCCTTGTCGCAGGTAGGCGTGGGCGCGATACCGGCAAACGAGATCGCGCCTTCGCCGTCCTCGTCGCGCATTCCGCCGCCACTCTCGGACAAAGCGCTCGCACCACCCACCATGCGCGCAGCGGCCGCGATCTTCTTGACGTGCTCGGCCGTGGTTCCACAGCAACCGCCCACCGCCTTGACGCCCGCCTTGAAAAGCCTGCGCGCGTAGAGCTGGAAGTATTCGGGCGTCGCCATGTAAGCGAAGCGCCCCTCGACGCGCTGCGGCAAACCAGCGTTGGGCTGGGCGACGACCGGCAGCCCGGGACCAAACATGCGCGTCGCCATCTCGTAGACGCCCGCAGGCCCATCGGCGCAGTTGACGCCGATCGCATCGGCGCCCCAGCCGGCAAGCTCCGAAGCAACCTGTTCTGGGCCCGAGCCATCGGCGGTGGTGCCGAAAGGATCGAACGAGACCGACGCCACGATTGGCAACCAGCCCACTGCGTCGCGTGCAGCTTCGAGCGCGATGCGGATCTCTTCCGGCTGCCGAAACGTCTCGAGCAAGATCACGTCGACGCCCGCGTCGCAGAGCGCCGCACATTGCTCGCGAAACGCCGAGAAGATGGCAGAGCGCTCGGCTTCGCCCAGGGTCTTGAGCAGGAGACCTGTCGGCCCGACGCTGCCGCCGACGTAGATGCGCTCGCCGCCGACTTCGCGCGCGAGCCTGACCGCGGCCTGGTTGATGGCGACGACTTGGTCGGCGAGACCATGTGCCTTGAGACGATAGCGATTGGCGCCGAAAGAGTTGGTGCTGAGCAGCTCCGCGCCCGCCGTGACGTAGGCCTGGTGCACGCTGCGCACCAGCTCCGGGCGCGACACGCTCACTTCGTCGAAGCACGAGCTGTAGAGCACGCCGCGCTCGTAGAGCGAGGTCCCCATCGCGCCGTCGAACACCATGCCCGAGCGCTTGAGACGCTCCAGAAAGGGAAGTGAGCGCGCGGGGGGACTCGGCATATCGGGCGCAAAGATGCGACCAGCGCCGACCAGGGTCAAGCAAGGCCGACGGCCATCGACCAAGCCACCATGCATTTGCTATGCAGCAGGTGTGCGGAATGCAAACGTCGTCAGCATCGCCGACCCACGCGCCGATCGACCGGCTGCGCTCGGGCTTGCCACCATTGCGTGCTTGGCATGCGTAATCGGCATCGGCCTAGCGTGGCTCTGCTCCCAGCTGGAGCAGCCGGCCATGCGCGTGGTCCAGAACACTGCGAGCGTGGCACCACCTGCGCACGAACCCGTGAGGACGGTCGTCGAGAGCGCCAGCGTCGCCGTGACAACATCCCAGGCCAACGCAGCCACTGCTGCCGACGCGACGGCGCAGCAACTAGCGAAGGAGCCCAGCCCGAGCGCCCAAGCGGCCGCACGAGCGGCGCTCGCCACGGCGGCAGCGGCCATCGACAAGGCGAACCCGGACGTGGAGCCGGCACAAGTGGCGGCGGCGGCGGCCCCCGGCGTGACCGCAACTTCTAGCCCGGATGCACCGGCCTTGCCGGTCGGATCGCCCAAGCTCTCGCGAGGGGTTGTCGCCTATCTGCGCTGCGATGGCGTCGAGCGACCAGGCGAGCGCTTTCCATGCCCCCGCGATCGCGCGCTCGAAGAAAGAGTGTGGAATTCCCTCTCCTCGTTGGAGCGCTGCACCGCAGACCTGGCTCCGGGCCAGGGTGAGACGAGGCTGATGTTTCGTGGCGGCAGTCCTGCCAAGGTCTCTTGGCGCGTACCAAAAGGATCCGGCCTGAATCTGCGCTCTGTATCCAAATGTGTGGACAGCCAGCTGGCGAACACACGTTCGGCGCTGCGATCGCGACGCCTTCTGGTCGCATTTCACTTCAGCATGCAGTGAAACGTGGGTCGGGCTGGGTAGAAGCTCCGAAGCAGCGCCTCGACACCGCGCCCGCGGCGCCTTCAATGCACCTAAACAGGAACGCATGGAGCGTGAGACACGAGCGAGGCGCCCCCGGTTTCGAGGAGCGCGCGGAGCCTACATTTGTAGGTGAGCACGCACCGCAGGAAGCGGGGGCGGATCGCGATGTGGATCGC
>JADGRG010000075.1 GCA_017881145.1 Sandaracinaceae bacterium
AGCGAGTGGAACTCGACCGTCCCGTTCAGCCAGCCGGGCCGAGACCGATAGTACTTGTCCAGGTAGTCTTCTTGCCACGTCATCGACACATTCCTCCCAGAAGCTGCCCCGCAGCACGCCCGGGCTTGTACTACTCTGCCGTCGGTTCTGCCATCCGCTCCGCGATGACCTCGCGATAGCACTCGACCATGCGCCTGCCGATGGCATCCCACGTCAGGTGTTCTTGCACGTAGCGCGCGCCCGCCTGGCCGAGGCGCTCTCTCAGCTCCGCGTCGCGCCACAAGCTGAGCATGGCGGTGCGCAGCTCGACTGGCTCGCCGCGCGCCACGATACCGGCGCCCGAAGCCTTCACCACATCGGCTGCTCCAACCTCCGGTGTCACGACCACAGGGCAACCCATCGCCATGGCTTCGACGACGACGTTGCCGAAGTTCTCGTTGTACGAGGGCAGGATCAAGACGCGCGCGCCCTGCAGCAGGCGCCACTTGTCGTCGCCCGCAACCGAGCCCACGAACACGGCTCGGTCGCCCACGCCGAACTCCTGCGCGACTTGCTGGAGCGAAGGACGCAAACCTTCGTCGTCGTGGCCGGCGATTAGCAACCGTAGGTCCGTGCCGGCGAGCGCACGGATGGCGCGATCGAGGCCCTTGATCCACGAGATGCGCCCGAGAAAGAGCACATACGGGCCGGCTGCGACTGCCGCCGCTAGCGGCGCCGATAGGGCGTGTCCGTCGCGTAGGCTCGGGATGTCGATGCCGTTGGGCAAGAGGCAGCGCGGGGGCACGCGCAGACCGAGTTGCTCCGCGTCTCGGTATTCGGCGTCGCTCGTGACGTGCAGACGCGCAGCGTGCGACACGGTTCTGGCTTCGATGAGCTTGATCCAGGCGGTCTTCTGCAGATAGCTGTTCCTGCGAATCAGCTTCGGCACCAGCGCTCCACGCGGCGCGAGGATGTAGGGAACACCCAGCCGGTCGGCCGTGCGCGCTGCAGCGAAGGTCGGCCACATGAAGACTGAGTGCAGATGCAAAACGGATGCGCCGGTGAGCGCCGCGCGGAAACCCCGGTGCATCTGCGGCGCCCAGCCGAGCCGGCGTGTCAGCGCCGTTTGGTAGTAGCGCACCACTACCCCATCCAGCAGCACCGGCGTGTCGAGCGGGACATCGGAGACACCAGCGCCATCGTCGTTCGTGGTTACCACTTCAACGTGGTGGCCGAGCCGGACGAGTGCCTTGCACAGACCGTGCACGGAGTAGATCGGGCCTCCGTATCGTGTTGCCGGTAGATAGGTCGGGACGACGTGGACGACGCGCAGCGGAGCACCTCCGGCCGTCACGTCGCTGCTCTTCGTGGAGTCGTCACCCACGGGACTTTAGTCCGTGCTCGGCTTGGTGGTGATCTTCAGCCCGTAGACTTGTTCGATCACCTCGAGTGGAGTCTTGCGTTTCTGCCTCGCGCGCAGCTCGATGTCATAGATGATTGAGTCCACCAGGAATCGGTACCAGAACCCTTGAAGGACGTGCCACAGCAGTCCGGGCACACCATCGAGGAAACCCAGTCTGAGGAAATAGCGGTACACGAAGTAGGCGGCCGGGCGAACGAAGAGCGGTATGCGCCGATAGACATAGACCTTCAGCCAACGTTTCCGGCGGCTGCTCGCGTCCTCTGGCCGTTCCTGTTCAGCCGTCCCCGGCGCGCTGGTGCGGGCGAGAAGTGTGTCGGCAGCTTCCCGCACGGCGTAGTTGGCTTCCTTGTTGGTCCACCAACGTAGGTCGTTGAGGTTGCGGTCTTCGAGGTCTTGGTCGAGCTGCAGGGTGCGGCCGGAGGTGACGACCATGTGCTCGTCCATCCAGCGGTCTTCGCAGCGGCCCTTGCCACAGCGCCATGCGCGCAAGAGACAGATGGGGTAGTTGCCGCCCCAGCGGATAACGCGACCCATGAAGACTTGCCGGCGCTTGAAGACGAGGCCAGTCACGTCGGCATCGAAGCCGGCGAGCTTGGCGTTGATTTCGTCGCCCAGGGGGTCGGTGACGATTTCGTCGGCATCGATGCGCATCACCCACTCGGTGGTGAAGGGCAGGTGCTCAATCGCCCAGTTGGTCTGCCGGGCGTGGTTGTTCTCCCAAGCGTGGTGCACGACTTTGGCGCCGGCTTTTTCGGCTAGCTCCACGGTGCCGTCCTTCGAGCCGCAGTCCACGACAAACACGGTGGCGGCAAAGCGCTGCGCAGCGCGGATGCAGCGCTCGATGTGCAGGCGCTCGTTGAGAGTCAGAATGAAGACGCTGATGTCAGCCATGCGTGCGTCATGCGTCAGCCCCCGAGCATGACGTCGCCGAGAGCATAGGCCAATCTTCGGGCCCAGGGGCAGTTGGGTTCTCGGAGCAGCGGGACGCGTTGCCAAGCGCCGAGCTCGTTGGCGGAGCGCATCCACGTCTGCAAGGGCGTGGAGAAGCCGCTCTTGAGGTGCTGCTTGACGGCGGTGGGCAGCGGGCGGCGCGGTGCGTTGGCGAGTAGGGGTTTGCCGACCATGGGGGGATTGTGCACGAGCAGTGGTGCGATGGCGGCGAGCAGATGAACGTCGACCAGCGGGACGCGCACTTCGAGCGAATGCGCCATGCTGGCCCAGTCGGTGTCACGCAGCAGTTGGTTGCGCATGTACTGGCCGGCCTCGAGTGCCGCGACCTTGGCGAAGTCGGTGCGTGGCTCGGGGGTGAGCAAGGCGGCCAGCCGGTTGGGAGGGGCGAGCTTGCGCAGGCCTTCGTGGACGACATTGGCCGGCAGCACGTGCTTGAGCTCCCAGGGCATGAACAGGCCGCGCTTGAGCTGGTAGGCGCCGGCGAAGGAGCCGCCGAGCTCGACCAGGCCGGCGAGCTTGGGATGCACGCGTGGCAGGTGCG
>JADGRG010000076.1 GCA_017881145.1 Sandaracinaceae bacterium
CACGCGTGCTCACGCAGGCCGACTTCGAGTCTATCGCGAGCATCCTCTATCAGGTGGCGGGCATCCGCCTGACGGAGGGCAAACGCGAGCTAGTGCGTGCGCGCTTGCGCAAACGAATCTTGGCTACCGGCCAGCAGGACTTCGCTCACTACGTGCGCCTGGTGCAGGACGACCCGGCGCGTGAGCTGGGGAATATGGTCGAGGCGCTGACCACGAACGAAACCCACTTCTTCCGAGAACCCGCGCACTTCGACTTCCTCGCCAAGCAAGTGCTGCAGCCTGCCAAGGGTCCGGTACGGATCTGGAGTGCTGCGTGTTCGACCGGCGAGGAACCCTATTCGATCGCGATGCGCGTCCTCGACGAGCCGCCTGCTTCTGGCGCGCGCTCGGTGCGCGTGCTGGCGACCGACATCGACGGGCAGGTGTTGGCGACCGCCAGGCGTGGCGTCTACGCCGAGGAATGCCTGGAACGCGGCATATCCGCCGCCGTGTGCAAGCGACATTTCACGCGGGTGGAGCCCAGCGGCAAAGACCGGGGCGGCTATCGAGTGGCTGATCCACCGCGCTCGCTCGTGACCTTCGCGCGCTTGAACTTGATGGGCAACTGGCCGATGCGCGGGCCCTTCGACACCATCTTCCTGCGCAACGTGATGATCTACTTCGACGGTGGCACACGCGCCTGGCTCGCGCTGCGCATGGCCAAGCTCCTCGCTCCCGGCGGCTTCCTGCTGATCGGTCACTCTGAAAGTCTGGGGCTTGCGGCACCTGGCCTGCGCAATCTGCAACCCTCCGTCTACCAACGCACAGACGAGGCCCTACCCGACGCTGCCGTGAGGCCGCCATGAAGATCGTCGTGGGCATGGCCGACATGCGCGTCGCGCACGCACCCGACGACTTGCTCATCACCTATGCGCTCGGCTCTTGCCTCGGGATCGCGATCTACGATCCGGTGGCGCGAGTCGGCGGCCTGCTCCACGTCATGCTGCCAACCTCGACCTTGGACGAGGACAAAGCCAAGCAGAACCCTTACATGTTCGTCGACACCGGCGTCCACAAGCTATTTCGCGAATGTTACGCGCTCGGTGGTCTCAAAGAGCGGCTTACAGTCAGCGTGGCAGGCGGCGCCTGCACCAGCACCACCGGAAATGACCACTTCCAGATCGGCCAGCGCAACTTCACCATGCTGCGTCGCCTCTTGTGGAAGAACGGCGTGCTGCTCGGACATCACGACGTGGGTGGCAACCAACCTCGAACCATGCAGCTCGACATGGACAGCGGTCAGGTCGTCCTCAAGACCGGCAATCTCGCAACCGTACTCTAGGGGGTCCCGTCATGGCGTTGAGCGTACTCATAGTGGACGACAGTCGCGTGATGCGGACCATGATCCGTAAGGTCCTCGACCTGAGCGGCGTGGTGCTGGCCGGTACACTCGAAGCCGGCAGCGGCGTCGAGGCCTTGCGCATCATCCAGGAACAACCCGTCGACCTGGTGCTCCTCGACATCAACATGCCCGAGATGAGCGGCATCGAGGTGCTCAACCGCCTGCGCCAAGACCAGAAGACCGCGCGACTGCCGGTGGTGGTCGTCTCGACCGAGGGCAGCGCCTCGCGCGTCGCGGAGTTGCGTGCGCTCGGCGCTGCCTTCGTTCGCAAACCTTTCGCACCGGAAAACTTGGTGGATGCTATCGTGATGGCACTCGGAGGACAGAGCCATGTCGGACCTAGAACGAGCATTCGTCCAAGCAGCGATGCGGACTTTTGACGGCTTGTGCTTCGTCGTTCCAGACGAGACGCCTAGCGTCGATAACGCTCCGTTGCCGCTAGAAGGCGGCGCTTGGGTGCGCTTCGAAGGGCCGCGCTGTGGCGCTGTCGGCGTTTGGATCCGCGGCCACGTGCTCGACGCACTGGTGTCCAACATGCTCGGCTCGAACGACGCCCCCAGCGCGCAAGATCGCGCCGACGGCCTGTGTGAGCTCGCCAACGTGCTCTGTGGCCAGCTCCTTCCCGAGCTGGCTGGCGAACAAGCCACCTTCGACATGCGCCCACCGCAGATCCTTCCGGACGAGCGAGTCCCGGCAAATGAGAAGGCGCCGGAATGCGCCCGGATCTGCTTACAAGTGGACGGTGGTCAGGCTGTCCTGGCGCTGCACCTGCACGGTCCGAAGGCCGGAGCATCTGCATGATCCGCGTGCTGGTCGTCGATGACTCGGCGCTGGTGCGGCGCATGCTGAGCGACGAGCTCAATCGCCAGCCGGACATCCGCGTCGTGGGCGCGGCCATCGACGCCTACATGGCGCGAGAGCTAATCGCCGAGCATGCACCGGACGTGCTGACCCTCGACGTCGAGATGCCGCGCATGGACGGCCTAACCTTCCTCGAGAAGTTGATGGAGCACCACCCTATGCCGGTGGTGGTGGTGAGCTCCATCACACCGAAGAACGGCACGCTCGCGATGCGCGCGCTCGCGCTGGGCGCAGTCGAGGTGATCTGCAAAGACGGCTCCGCCTATCGCGCACCGCAGGAAGGTGTGGCCGCGGCGGTGCGACGCGCGGCGGTGGCCAAGCTCCGCAAGCCGCGCGTGGTTTCCCATGCAGTGGTCGAGGCATTGCCTGCCGACGCGCTCGGTGAACGCAGAGTGGTCGCGATCGGCGCATCGACGGGTGGGCCGCGCGCCGTCGAGGCCGTGCTGGCTAGCCTGCCTGCAAACACCCCCGGGGTGCTGATCGTGCAACACATGCCCGCTAGCTTCATGGCCGCGTTCGCACAGCGCCTGGACAGCACCTCGAAGCTGCAGGTGCGCGAGGCCCGCGACGGTGACGTCATCCAGCCCGGCGTGGCGCTGGTCGCACCGGGTGCGATGCACATGGTCGTGGCGCGCGGCGGCACCAGCCTGGTGGTGCGCGTGAAGGACGGGCCCGCCGTGAACTTCCACAAGCCGAGCGTAGATGTGACCTTTCACTCGGTTGCGCGCGTGGTCGGTGAGCAAGCGGTGGGCGTGTTGCTCACGGGCATGGGCGGCGATGGCGCCGCTGGCCTGCTCGAGATGCGCAAGGCCGGCGCGCACACCGTCGGCGAAGACGAGTCGACCTGCGTCATCTACGGCATGCCGCGCGTAGCCCAGGAGCTGGGAGCGCTGAGCGAGGTCCAACCTCTGCCAACCGTGGCGGCAGCGATCGTGCGTGCCTGCCACACCAAGCCGACGACCTCGACCTGACCAGCAGCGACCTTCGCTTGCTCGCCGTGCTGCGCAAGCACGCCGAGGCGCTGCTCGCCGGTTCGCGTCCCACGAGCTCCGGCACGCCACAACCGACCATCTGGTGCAAGTGACGTATGCGTAATGTGTGCACTCATGGTACAACGAAACCAAACGCGCGGAAGAGCTTGCGCTAGCGGTCACGGGCGGAGGAGCGGGAAGATGGGCAAGCATTCGATTTCTTTGTGTTTTGTCGTCATTGCGCTAGCCGGTTGCTCAGCGAGTGCGAAGAACAACGGGCGCACAGGCCAGCTTGGCGGCAATGCCGGCACGACCGCTGGCAAGAGCGGCGACGGCGGCCTCGGCCTCGGCAACAACCTCGGCAACAGCAACGGCGGCACCACGCTCGCACCCGTGGTTCTGCCAGACGGCGCGGTGGTGCAGCCGGCGGCAGGGACGGGCACCCCGTTCACGCAGGACGACACCGGCACAGCCGGTCTGGATGCACCCACGCTGGCTGCTCTCAAGAAGGGCGGCGGCGCCTGCAGCACGAAGATCCTCTACCCGTACGACAAGACGGTGTTCCCGCGCGGCCTGCCCGCGCCGAGCCTGATGTGGGAAGGCGGCGGCGACGCAGCTTACGTCCACATGCACTACCTGAACCAGACCAACGTCGACTATCAATTCGCCGCCAAGGGCAGCAACCCAGGGTCGATCGCTATCCCACAGGACGCGTGGAACAAGATCGTGGCGCGCTCCAGCAGCACCGGGCTCATCGTCGACTTCAACGTCATGAACGGCGGCACGGTCAGCAGCTGCACCAACACCTGGACAATCGCACCGGGAACGCTCACCGGCGCCGTCTATTACAATACTTACAACGCCCCCGGCGCCACGTTCCCAAACCAGGGAGCAGTCATGCGCCTAACACTGGGCAAGACCATGGCCGACGTGTATCTCCAGGATCCTTCGCCCAAGAACGGCATCAAGGGCACGGGGCCCTGCATCTCATGTCACTCACTCTCCTTCGACGGTTCCACGATAGTCGCGTCGCGACACGACTACGGCGGCAACGACGCGGTCACCAAGGTGTTCAAGTTCGACGTGAGCTCATATCCAGTCACCGCGAGTCTTCAGCCCACCGCGAACGCCGCCCAGATCCCCAATGCCAACTTCGGCGCGCTCTATCCGGATGGCTCGCGCATGCTGACCATGGGCAACCCGCAGTGCACCAATAAAGCCGAGACTTTCCCGCGCGCACCTAACAACTTCATCATGGTACCAGGACCGGCCGTAGCGACACTGATCGACGCAAAGACAGGCGTATCGACCAACGCCACGGGACTCAATAAGGACTGGTACATGTGGATGCCGCAGTTCTCGCCCGACGGCAAGCACGTCGTGTTCAACCACGCCAAGCCGGACGCGGGTGGCGGGACGGATCGTCGCGAGCTAGCGATGATGGACTACGACTATAAGACCAACACCTTCTCGAACCTGAAGGTGCTCGCATCGAAACTCGGGCCTGCGCCGAGCTTGCCCTACCAGCCGCGCCCGACGCTCGCCGGGACCATCACCGAGAGCTGCATGCCTGCGCTGACGGGCGGCGACCAAGTGGGCGCGCTGCCGACCGGCGCGTGCACGGGACCTTGCTACCCGGGCTGGCCCTTCTTCACGCCGGATAGCAAAGGAGTGGTGTTCCAGCTCATCGATCAGCCCGACTTCGCCAGTGCCTTTCCCGGTCGCGAGATTACCTCCAAGTCTGAGCTCTGGTACGCGGACGTGGCGACCGGAAAGACCGTGCGTCTCGACAAGGCCAACACCGGCTTCAAGCCCGAGGACGCGCTCACCAGCTACTACCCGACGGTGATGCCCGTGGCGCTCGGCGGCTACTTCTGGCTCTTCTTCACCTCCAAGCGCACCCACGGCAACCTGACCTATCCTGACCTGCCGAAGAGCGACACCTACTTCCTCGCAACCGGCCCAGCTGAGGACGACGCAAAGACCAAGCGAATCTGGGTCACCGCGCTGCGCCCCATCGGCGACAGCGGAGAGTTCCAGACCGGTGTAGTGGATCTGAGCAATCCCCCCTTCTTCCTCGACGGCCAGTCCGAGTCCGGCAACGTTCGAGCCTTCACCACGCTCAACCCGTGCACGAAGTCGGGCGACACCAGCACCTGCCAAAGCGGCCTCGACTGCTGCTCGGGCTACTGCTTCATCCCGCCGCAGACCAGCTCCGAGTTCGACGTCACGCCCACCGGACACTGCAGCGAAGTGCCCCCCTCGTGCTCGACCACCAACGAGCGCTGCCTCAAGGATGCGGACTGCTGCGCGCCAACCAACGGCAAGCCGCAGAACACCTGCATAGGCGGCTACTGCACCTTCATCACCGTTCCGCAGTGATGGCCTGTCACACGCCCCACCGCCACGTCCTCCTTACGGGGCTGGCTGGCTGGGCGTGCGTGAAAATACGCGGTCGCACACCCGAGGTGCTCCGCTCGGGTCACTCGAGTAACCAGGGACAAGCGGGAACCGGGACAAGCGCGAACGCCGGCCAGTGGGGCTAGATCTGCTGGGCTGCACCCGGAGGCCGCGTTGCGGGTACGAAAAAGTCCGCGCTTAAGGCGCCGAAAGACGTCATACTGACCGTTCGGCCTGCCCTTACGAAGCGTTTTCTTGATCTAGATCAATACTGCGAGCGCCGCTCGCAGTAGGTTCAACGGCCTGATTCGTCTGCGGACGCATGGGAACCTCTGCGTGTCGAAAGCAACATCTTCAGACACATGGGCCGTTGTCCTAGGCGGCTCTAGCGGATTCGGCCTGGCCACGGCAGAGACTCTCGCGCAGCACGGCGTAAACGTCTGCGTGGTCCACCGTGACCGGCGCGGGGCCATGTCCCGGATTGAGCCGGCCTTCGAGCGCATCCGGCAGACCGGCGTATCGCTCTTGACCTTCAACCGGGACGCCCTGGACGCCACCGTGCGCGGGCAGATCCTGACCGAGCTGGCCGCCGAGCTGGCCAAGACCGGCGGCAAGGTCAGCGTGCTCCTGCACTCGATCGCTTTCGGCAACCTCAAGCTGATCGCGCCCGAATGCAGCCGTGAGCGGCGGGCCGGCCTGACTTTGGCCGAAGCGCTGGGCGTGCCGGCGGAGCGCTTGCAAGAAGTGGTCGACGGCCTCTTTCAGCAGGGCGTGAGCGAGCTCGGCCCGCTGGCCAGCCCCGGCGAGTATTCGAGCACTTCCCTGCTCGAAGAAGAAGACATGGCTCGCACCGTGCACGCCATGGGCACGAGCCTCTTGAGCTGGACCCAAGAGCTGCACTCGCGCGGGCTCTTCGCCGCGCAAGCCTGCGTGCTCGGACTGACCAGCGAGGGCAACCAGGTCGCATGGAAGGGCTACGCCGCGGTCAGCGCTGCCAAGACTTCGCTGGAAGCTGTGTCGCGTGCCATCGCGGTGGAGATGGCGCCTTACGGCATCCGCTCCAACATCGTGCAGGCTGGCGTCACCGACACCGCCGCGCTGCGACTCATCCCCGGCTCCATGCACCTCTTGGCCCAGGCGCGCCTGCGCAATCCCTCGCGCCGACTCACCACCACCCAGGATGTCGCCAACGTCCTCTACCTGCTCAGCCTCCCGGAGGCTGCGTGGATCAACGGCGAGCTGATCCGCGTGGACGGCGGCGAGCACATCGGCGGGGGTTGGTCATGAGCGTCTACCTGCACGGACTCGGGCACTTCCATCCGGAAAACGTGCTCGACAACGCCTTCTTCGAGTCGCTCGACATCGGCACCACCGACGCCTGGATCATGGAGCGCGTGGGCATCCGCACCCGGCGCACCGTGCTGCCACTCGACTACGTGCGCGCTACCAAGAACGCAGACCTGCGGGCCGCGATGGAAGCGGCGCTCTACACCAATGCCGAGACGGGCCGGCGTGCTGCCGAGATGGCCATCGCGCGCGCCGGCATCCAGAAGAGCGAGATCGGCATGGTGCTGGCTGGCGGAAGCGCCCTCGACACCGTCACGCCGGCTGAAGCCGCCAACATCGCCGCCGCGCTGGAGCTGGAAGTGCCCGTGCTCGACATGATCTCTGCATGCACCACGATGCACACGCAGCTCTACATGATGTCGCTGATGGATCCGGCGCGCTTGCCGCCCTACGTCCTGATCGTCGTGCCGGAGAACGTCACGCGCGTCGTCGACTACAACGATCGCTCCGGAGCCGTGCTCTGGGGCGACTGCACTGTCGCCGCCGTGATCTCCACGCACGTGCCTGGTCGCGCCGAGATCCTCGGCAACACCATGGCCTCGAGCCCGGCCGGTCACGACAAAGTGGTGGTGCCGCGCACCGGTCACTTCCGGCAAGAAGGTCGCACCGTCCAGACCTTCGCGATCAAGCAGACCATCCGCTTGCTGCAAGACCTGCAGCGGCAATTCACGCAGCCGGAGCGAAACCTCTACTTCGTCGGGCACCAAGCCAATCGCGGCATGCTCGACAACGTCTGCAAGTCCTGCAACATCGTGCCGGAGCGGCACCGCCACAACGTCGAGAGCTTCGGCAACACCGCCGGTGCAGGCTCGGCCTCAGTCATGTCACAGCACTGGGATGATTGGCTGCCCACCGACGACATCGCAGTCGTCGGCGTCGGCGGTGGTCTAACCTGGGCGAGTTACCTTCTGCGCTTTGGAGCCAACGCATGAAATATGAGACCTTCCGCAGCCGCACCAGCTTCGACAAGAGCGACATCCTGGCGCTGGCGCACGGCCGCCTCGTGGAAGATCCGCCCAAGGGCTTCGCGCTGCGACTGCCCGCGCCACCTATGCTGATGGCTGACCGCATCCTGGAGCTGCGTCGTGACGGCGCACGTGGACGCATCGTCGCCGAGCGCGACGTGCACATCGATGACTGGTTCTTCCAGTGCCACTTCCTCGGTGATCCGGTGCAACCCGGCTGTCTCGGTGTCGACGCTGTCTGGCAGCTGATAGGCTTCTACTGCGGCTGGTGCGGAGGCCTGGGCGCCGGGCGCGCGCTCGGCTGCAAGGAAGTCGAGTTTGCTGGGCAGATTCGACCGCACGACAAAGTGGTGCGCTACGAGATCGACATCGTGCGCTACCAGGAGCTGCCGAACTCCGGCTCCACCGTGGCCATCGGCGATGGCACCGTCGCCGTGGACGGCGTGGTGATCTACACCATCAAGCGCGCCAAAGTCGGCCTCTTCCTCGACATCGACTACCCTGACTACCCGCACGTCTCCCGCAATGCACGCGGCGGCAAAATGGAACGATGATAGAACCTTCCCAGAGCGGGCGCATCAACCCGCCGCTGACGGCGGCAGAGCTGCTGGCGCTCGTCCCACAGCAAGAGCCCTTTCGGTTCATCGACGAGATCCTGGAAGTCGACGACGACCACATCGTCTCGCGTTGTCGCTACCGGCCGGACGCCGACTTCTATCGTGGCCACTTCCCGGGCAACCCGATCACGCCCGGCGTGATTCTGGTCGAGACCATGGCGCAGACCGGAGTGGTCGCGCTCGGCCTCTACCTGGTCGCCAAGCAAGCGGGACGCGAAGCTCTGAACGGCGTGGTCACCATGTTCACCGACTGCGCCGCGGACTTCTCGGGCGTGGTGCTTCCTGGCGAGACCGTGACCGTCCACGCCAAGAAAGTGTTCTTCCGCCGTAACAAGATCCGCTCCACCGTCGAGATGCGCCGCAGCGACGGCAGCGTCGTCTGCTCGGGCACCTGCTCGGGCATGGGGGTGCCGCTATGACGACTCGCACGACTCGCACGACTCGCACGACTCGCACGATTCCCACGACTGGCACGACCTGCACACGCAGAGTGGTGGTCACTGGCCTGGGAGTGGTCGCGCCGAACGCGATCGGCCTGCCGGATTTCAAGCAGGCGTTGCGCGAAGGACGCTCGGGTATCCGCGCGATCCAGAAGCTCAAGGATCTCAACTTCGGTTGCTGCGTAGGTGGCGTGCCGCAAGGCGTCGACGCCATCGCCGCGCGCTACTTCGACGGCGACGAGCTCCTGGCGATGAACAGCAATCATCGCTACGGCTGCATCGCCGCGATCGACGCCTGGACCGACGCCGGCTTCGTGCGCCCCGATCGCGCCGACCAACACGTGTACTGGGAGGCGGGCAGCATTCTCGGCACGGGCGTCGGCGGACTCGACACCGCTGGCGAGAAGCTGGTGCCCTTCACCGACGCCGGCCGCGTGCGCAGGTTGGGCAGCACCATCGTCGAACAGATCATGGGCAGCGGCGTGACCGCGCGTTTGTCGGGCCTCTTGGCGCTCGGCAACCAGGTCACCTCCAACTCCAGTGCCTGCAGCACCGGCACCGAAGCCATCATCGAGGGCCTACAACGAATCCGCGCAGGCCTGGCCGAGCGCATGCTCTGCGGCGGAAGCGAAGGCTCCAGTCACTACGTGTGGGCAGGTTTCGATGCGATGCGCGTGCTCTGCCGCGAGTTCAACGATCAGCCGGAGCGTGCCTCGCGGCCCATGAGCGCGTCGGCGGCCGGCTTCATCCCCGGCAGCGGCGCCGGTGTGCTCCACCTCGAAAGCCTGGAGAGTGCGCGGAAGCGCGGCGCTCGCATCTACGCCGAAGTGCTGGGTGGCGCAATCAACTGCGGTGGGCATAGAAATGGCGGCAGCATGACCGCGCCCAACCCCGAAAGTGTCCAGCGCTGCGTCACGGCCGCGCTCCAAGACGGCAAGATCGACCCCAGCGAGGTCGACGCCATCAACGGTCACCTGACCGCCACCATCGCCGA
>JADGRG010000077.1 GCA_017881145.1 Sandaracinaceae bacterium
CGACGCTCACCGTCACCGGCATGTACAACGTGCTCGCAAAGCTGCGCTCGGGCGAAGTCCTGTCGGCCAAGGACAAGCTCATCCACGAGCAGGGCCTCATCTCGGTGCTCAAGCAGATCCACGACGACCTCGACGCTGCGGTCTTCGACGCCTACGGCTGGCCGCACGACTTGAGCGACGAACAGATCCTCGAAAAGCTGGTCGCGCTCAACGCCGAGCGCGCAGAAGAAGAACGCAAAGGCCTGGTGCGCTGGTTACGCCCAGAGTTCCAAAACCCCGGCGGCCGCACCCAGGCCACCCAAGTCACGCTCGCAGGCGAAGACGAAAGCGACGCGTCCACACAAACCGCCCCAACCATCGCAGCTGCGATCGCCTGGCCAAAGAAGCTCCCCGAACGCGTCGCTGCGGTCCGAGATCTGCTCCTTCGCAGCAAGAGCGACGTCAGCGCCGCCGAAGTCGCGCTGACCTTCAAAGGCGCCAAACCGAAAGACGTCGAGCCCGTGCTCGATGCGCTGGTCGCCCTCGGCCACCTAGTCGCCTACGCAGACCACGCCGCCACCCGCCGCTTCGCTCCCGTGCGCGCCGCGTAGAACTCGGAGTGCACCTCAGTAGGCAGCTGCGCTTCGGGCGACAACTCTCAGCACCCTACTTCTTGTGCATTCGCGCGAACACGTCTTTCGCACTCTCCGCCGCCGGCTGCGCCTCTAGATGCTCCTTGTACTGCTCGGTCCACTGAGCATCCCCTCCAAAACGCTTACAACGCGCTGCTTTGCCTCACCGCGAGCTGTTCCGGTGCGTTCCCAGGTAATTCGCAAGACCTCGAACCGCTCGCGCACGGCGCTGCGCAACGCGACGCCAATGCCTGTCGGGCAGGCGCGTTCAAGATTGCTCGCGAAGGTCGCGACGCAACTGACTAGCAACTCAACTTGATCGAATCGAGGAACAGCCGCGCACGCGAGGTTGTCGCAATCGTCAGGATGCACGAGCAGGAGACGCGCCCAGATCTGCACAAGCGGCGTGATCGCCAACTCTGGATCGTGGTCACCAAAGCCGACCAGCGAACGTGCCCAACGATGGGCCTGCTCCCACACCTCGTCAAAGAGGGCTAGCGCTTCTGTCCGGCGAGAAACTCTGCACAGCCATTCCGTCGCCATCGCGCCCACGATAAACAGATGACGCCGCTTCGTCGGAATGCGGTCCTCATCCTCCGGGACTTGCCATCCAACGTCGCGTGTGCGCGCGCGACTCAGCAACAGGCGCCATGCCGCGGCAGGGTCGGCCAGTCGGGAGAGAGCTCCGCCGAGTAGCCACGTCAGTTCGAGGTAGTCATCGTCCAGCGTCGCGTAGCGCGGCAGGATCTCTCCCTCGCTCTCGCCGTACGCGCGCAGGACTGTCTCGGCTGCCAAGGTTGCAGCCGGTTGGGCGACGTTCGCATCGTGCAGCGCGAGCGCGCAACTGAGCAAGGCCGCCGGCGTTGGCTGATCCACAAGAAGAATACGGACCACGTCGTCGACGGGGTCGAGGCTGCAGAGCCTCCGCACGAGAGTGGCGCGCAACGTCGTCCGCACCGACGGCAGATTTGGCCGATTGATCCAGGTCCGCCGAAGAAGTTCATGCGCGATGAACGCTAGCGGGCCTGGAACGACAGCGTCTCCGAACCTCTGAAGCCTCTGCGGAAATTCACCTTCGATCCACCCTCGCAACGACGCTTCGCACTGCTGCTGCGTCACCGTGCCGCCCGTCGACCAGTCACGACGTGCGTGCTGCGCGAGGCGACCTTCGATTGCCTCCCATGTCTCCACCAACTCAAGTGCGACGAGAACTGCCGTGAGCTCGTCCCTTGCTGCATCACGCACGCTCTCGACGAGCACGTCCTGCAGCACATCGGGGTCACGAATCGCCGCCAGCGCCACAGCAGTCGGGATGGGGTGCACGAAGCTTGCGAGCCACGCGTAGCACAGATCGGCTCCTGCTCTGACCATCAGGACCTGCGACCAGTGGAGATGGTCGACAAGCGTCGCGTCACCGGCCAGACGCCTCAGCACCTCGGCGAACGCCCAGACGCTCTTACCTTCGCGAGCATCTCGCACCTCCTCTTCGATGGACGCCACGCCGTGGCCGCGCCCAAACACCTCGATCGCAGAGTCGACTGCATCCGGCGGGGTCCACGCGAGCACCACACCTGCATGGCGACGGATCGAACTGACAGGCAGGTGGTCTGAGAAGGCCTGTTGCAGCCGTTCGGGGAGGTCCTGCTCGAACAAGCCGCGCCAGAGGACTGGTTCATCCGAGAGCTCAACAGCGAGGGCGCGACCGACCTCCGCAAGCAGCACCTCTTCGGCATCACTGTCGCTCGAGCGCCTGCCACCGGCGGTTTGGATCCCTGCAACAACCGCAGCCCACCCATCGAGAAGCTCCGTAGCCAGCTCACCCGGTGGAGCACTCGATGTGAGGGTGCCTGCGCCGTCGAGTCGAGATCTGACCGCGAGCACTAATGGGGCAACTATCGATCGCCAGGCGTCTGCCGAGTGCAGGCCTTGCAGCGCGTCGCGTCGCATCGCCTTGCTCTCGCGGTAGGCAGCTGTACTTGGATCGAACTCAAGGCGACTGTCTGGCATGGCTCCTATACGATCTGAACTGTCGAGGGGTGCTTCCAGTAGTCGTCGAAGCGCTGCCGGACCAACGCCTGGGCGTGCGGCTCGCGAATGTGAAGCACTGCAGATGCAGCTTCGCGCACATGGTGGTGACGCAGCGATGCACCGACCATGTAGACTTCGTCGTCGATGAAGAGGTACCGATCATGGAAAGAAAGGCCGCTGTCCACCGAATGGTAGCGTCCGCGATCGAAACATCGGACCTGCAACGTCACGGCGGGAAACCGACTACGAAATGCGGCTACGAACGCCGTCATCCGCCTGAACGCCTTCGCGTCGACGTGGCACGAACCTTCGGTCAACAGTCGGACTGAGATTCCGTTCGACAAGGACCCAAGAGCGTTCTCGTCGTCTTCGAGAAGATACGGGTCCCATATCCAGAGAGAGCTGACAGCGGCGCCAGCGAGCGTCTGATAGACCGTTGGCGGGGCGCCCTCAACGAGCGGGTCGAAGTACCAGAAGCCCTCCACGTGATGGCAGCGGTCCCGCCGCGCAGCGGGGAGTCCGCGTGAGCCACCGGCGACTCCGACAAGAGTTGTGGTCGCGACGTTCGGACCTGGGACGCGACTACTCATCGGATCGCTCGTCGCGCGGCATCGCCGTGCGTCTCGTGAGCCAATCGCCTATCGGCACACACGCGTTGGTATCGTTCCACCAGCGCTCGAGCACGCCAACCAAGGCAGGGGCGTGTGGAGCGCGGTAGATAGTGGTGACGCGCCGACCGAGTTCGTTCAGAGAGCTTCCCAGGACGAAGACCTTGTCGTCGAGCATCAGGAACCGGTCGTGAATCGGACTTGCGTCACGCCCGAGCAGAACGCGGCAGTCAAAGACCAGCGAAGCGTCGGCTGCTCGAAGGTCTACGAGCCGTCGGTTGAGCTGGTCTCCGTGAGTCAGACCTCCGGCAGCCTCGGCCCGGAGAAACATGGCCGACCCCAGAAGGCGAATCTTGATGCGGGATGCGCGAACAAATGTCGCGTACTCGGTAACGTCAGGAGCACTGAGATACGGGTCGCATAGCATGCAGCGATCGCGAGCATTTCCGATCAGTTCGCGCACAACCTTGCGCGCATGGTCTCGTGAGTCGAGCCCTCCCTCGAAGAGTATGAAGTCTCTCTTCTGCTCCAGTTGCGCGCTCTCGCGCCGCGTCCGTGCCTCCTGCAGCAACGCGTACGGGTCCGGGACCTCCTCATCTGGATCCGCCCGACCAAGGTCGTCGTTGTAGGTTTGGATTGTGTTGACCTCGACCTCGCCCCGGGCGTTCCGCGTATGAACGCGACGCCTCCGACCACTGATGGCCGTAGTGATTCGTACGCTTCGGAGAAATGGCGCTTCGATGTGCTCGATCAGCTCGCCTTGAGGATTCCGGAGCCGCGTCTCCAGCGAGGCTGGATCTATCGGGATCGGAACGATCTGTCGCGAGCTCGTGATCTCGACTATGCAGTCGAACCCAAGGCCGGCGGTACGATGGTCCGTGAGCTGGAGCGTAGAGCCTTGGACTGTTCGACCATCGCGCTCGTAGAACTCAAAGAGCACGGATCGAAGATCCTCCCCTAGGCGCTCACTCCATCCCCTGATGAGAGCGTTCGGAAGCATGAGGTGCGCGGCGCCGAGATGCTCGCAGTACTTCACCAGGTCAATTCCCAACACGCGCTGGGAGAAATCTTGCAACGCCGCCTTCTGCCGGTCGTTGAGTGAATCGAGATACGATTGCCCGTGCGCGAAGCGCGAACAAATGCGAACCGCCGTGTTCCTGCGCGGCAAGACGCCTGCATAGCTCTCGGCGCCTCGGCCATCGAGAAGCACAGGATGCTCGTCAGGCGGCTCCTCCTGGAAGCGCGAGAGCAGAGGCTCCAGGATGATCGCATCACCCTCAGGGGCTATCGTTCGTCGACCGGCAACACCACGATAGAAGTCGATCGCCTCTCCCGGATGCTCGAGGAAGATGCGCGCGGCGTATAGCGTGCCGGCCGACGCGAAATCTGTGCGGTCCATCGGGTGAACGGCGCCGCCTTTCGATCCGCGTATCTCGTCGGAGCGTTCTTGTTCCGGCGGGCAGAGCTCGGCAACGCCGTATAGCAGGACGTGCCGACCCGTTGGCGCATCATGCAGCCACAGCACGGTTACTTCCGCGCGCTCGTAGTCGGCGGCTATTTGGCCTAGCGTGCGCATCGCAAGCAATCGAAGTCGGCGCGCGATGGACCGCCCCGCCACGGACCGGCCGTTGCAGGTGCGCGTGCCCGGTGAGCATGAGCATAGGTCGCGACGCGCCCGAACTACAACGCGGAAACCAAGTCCGATCGCAGTGGTATCGCTATCTCGTGCAACGGCCTCAGGCGCCACGGGCCCGCCGCCAGGCGCTGATGAGCCCGCCCAGTCGGCCGAGGTCGCCGTTGATCTTCAGAAGTGCATAGACCTGGTCCCGGTCGGCGAGAGCCCGCGGCTGATCGCCGGCGCCAACCGACCGCAGGTACGCGGCGACGCTCATACCACCGCGCGTGCCTGCGCTTCGATGACCTGCGCCTCCTCCGGCTGCACCGGCACCCGCAGGTGCCGTGACCGTCGGGGCTGCTCGCCTCTCGCTGCGGGCACGGCGGGGCTCTCTGGGGTCTGCAAACCGTTGAGCGCCGAAGGCGCGAATAAGGCCCCGTTGAGCCGGGAGGCGAATAAGGCTCGAGAGGAAAGGTAGCTACCTTTCCACATCCTGCCTCTCGTCTGCTGTCGTTCTTTGGCCGCGCTGGCGCACGGTTTTGTTCGGCCATTGTCCCTGTGCGGACGGAACCAGGACTTTCCTGGTCAGAAACAGAGGTTTCCTTGATTTAGAACGCCAGGAAGACGGCGTAATGCGCGGTCTAACCTTGGTTGAACGAATGTGGGTTTGCCCAAGGACCACCCGAGCTCTTCCCCCGACACGCCCTAGCGGCA
>JADGRG010000078.1 GCA_017881145.1 Sandaracinaceae bacterium
CAGCGTGAGGCCCATCCAGTTGCGCAGCGAGGGGTCCTGCACTTTGTAGTGCACCAGCGCACCAGCGGTGTCTGTCTCAAGGCAGTGCACGACCTCGCCACGGAAGCCTTCGACCATACTCACGACCAGCTGGCCGGGTGCGAGCGCTGCGAGTGACGCGCGGGTGCTCTCCCAGTGAGGATGGCGCTCGAGCATGGTCGACAACCAGCCCAACGACGCGTCCATTTCTGCGATGCGAACGAGGGCGCGTGCGCAGCAGTCGCCCTCGCGCGCCGTGCAGGTAGCGATCGGCAACGCCTGATACGCGCCGCCCGGTGCACCCTGACGAGCGTCGCACGCCACGCCAGAGGCGCGCGCGACCAGACCGACCACGCCCAGCTGCAGCGCACGCTCGTGGCTGAGCACACCGACCTCGCGCAAGCGGTGCCGGACCGTGCGGGCGGTGACGAAGCAGTCGTTGATGATTGCGAGATCGCGACGCACCAGCGCAAGGTTCGAGAGCAGCTGCGGCAAAAGCTCGGATGACAAGCTCATGCCTATGCCGCCTGGCCGCAGCGCGCCGCGGCCGAAGCGGCTGCCGCACAGCAGCATCAGGGTGTTGATCGCGGTGGTGCGCAGCCGGCCGTAGCTGGTCGCGCCTTGCAAGAAGCCGATGTCAGCCGCCAAGCCCGAGAGAGTAGCCAGGTGCATGGCGACGCGTTCCAGCTCCAAGGCGACCGCGCGGGCGACGTCGATTTCGAGCGGAAGCTGGCAACCACACAGCTTCTCGAGCGCAGCGCAATAGGCCCAGGCGTGTGCGACGCTGGTGTCGCCCGCGATGGTTTCGACCAGCGGTGCCAGCCTCGTGGGCGGCAGCTGCAACAGGCGCGCCTCGACTCCGCGATGCTGATAGCCGAGCTGGATCTCCAAGTGGTGCACCTGCTCGCCCAGGCACATGAAACGGAACGAGCCAGGCTCGATCACCCCCGCGTGGATCGGACCGACCGCCACCTCGTGCACTTCTTTGCCCTCGATCCGGTAGAATGGGTAGTCGTTCATCGCGGCTTGCGCTTGCCCTTGAAAGCGCACGGGCTTGAGCCAGGGATGAGCGGCGATGCGCAGGCCGGTCTGTTCGTGCAGCTCGCGCTCGAAGCAGTGCAGCGCCGGGCGCTCGGTGGTCAGCTCGTGGTAGCCGAGCTGCGCGTCCACCGCGGTACGAAGCACTTGCAAACCGTGGTCTGCGCCCTGCAACACGGCCGTGATAATCACCGCATCGTGTTCGTCGGGCGAGCGCCTGCCATAGAGCGTGACCACACGCAGGCCTCCCGCGAGCTTCTCGAGCAGCTCACTGCGCCAAGCGCGCACGTCGAAGCTGGGCAGCTCCGCCACGGCGACCGCGTGCACGAGGGCCGAGCTGGTCACGGGCCCTCCACGGAGACAGCCACTTGCCGGATCAAATCACCCACCACCGGCGGCACGTACAGGCCGAGCACCACGAGCGCCACCAAGAATGCGATCTTTGGGGAGGCCGACAAGAAGGTCTGGCGCGGCCAGCTGTGTTGCTCCTTGGCCTCACCCCAGATCATCGGGAAGATCGTGCGCCCGGTCGCGACGAAGCTCATCGTGATGAGCAAGCAGAAGAGCGCGAAGACCAACATGCGACCCGAGCTGACGAGCGCCGACAAGATCAGCACCTCGCCGAAAAAGCTGCCGAAGGGCGGAAAGCCCAGCAGCGCGAAGCTGCCGACCATTAAGAACACGCCGCTGTAGGGCAAGTCTTTGATCAGGCCCGAGATGCGCCGCGTATCCTTGGTGCGGTAGTGCGCCTTGATCTTGCCGGCGGTGAGAAAGAGCACCGCCTTGATGAATGCGTTGCTGAGCACGTAGAGCAAGAGTCCGTAGGACGCGGTCTTTCCGATGCCCAAACCAATGGCGATCACGCCGGCGTGGTTGATCGACGCATAGGCAAGCAAGCGCTTGAGGTTACGCGTGGCGATGAGACTGAAGGTCGAGACGAGCATCGAGACGATGCCCATGGCGACGAGCTCTGCGGCCACGAGCTTCGGCTCGGCGCTGCGGTAGCACTGCAACACGCGCAGCAAGACCACCAGCACGCAGTTGAACTGCACGGCCGCGAGCAAGGCCGTGACGGCGGGGGGCGCTTCGTCGTAGGCCTCGGGCAGCCAGCTGTACATCGGCGCCAGACCGAGCTTGGTGCCGAGGCCCAGCAACAGGAGCGCGAGGCCCAGGCGGCGCCACAGGCTCGGCGCTGCAGCCGTCAGCGGCAGCGCGCGGTCGAGAAAGAAGCTCGGTGCCGCGGCATCGGGCTGCGCGCCGCGGGCGATGCACATGAAGCCCAAGAACGCGAGACCCAAGCCTACCGACGAGAAGAGCAGATAGCGCCACGAAGCCTGGCGCGAGGCACGCATCCCCGGGCGAACGATCAGCGGTGCGACCGCCAGCGTGGTGGTTTCGAGTGCGATCCACGCGACAAGCAGGTGATTGGCCACGAGCACCGCGTTGACCGCCGACAGAAACCACAGCGCGAGCGCCACGAAGCGAGCCATGCCCGCTTGCAGCACAGGCTCCGTCGCGACTCGGTTCCAGATGTAGAGGCAGATGCCGAAGAAGATGGGATTGACGACGGCGAGGAACAGCCGCGAGGTAGCGTCGACGCGCACGAAGCCGTCGAGCATGCGCGGGCTGTCGGCGTGGATGGCTTCGAAGACCGCGAGCATCGATACGACGCCCGCGACTGCGACCAAGAGCTGGGTCGCATGCGCCCGCACCCTGCGGACGAGCAAGCACACGCTGAGCACAGCGGGCAAGAGCACCACGGCCAAGATGCTCACAGCGCGACCTCTGAAGCATCGTCGCCGGGCGGCGCGACGGGGTCGTCGACATCCACCGTGCTCAGGTACCAGCGGTAGAGCACGATGCTTGCCGCGACGATCGACATCTGACCGATCTGAATGGCAACCGACTCGGAATGACGCTCGCCGCTCAGCTCGAAGAGCGCGATCGCGTTCTCGATGCGCAACACGGCGATCATCTGGCTGAAGGTGGCGGACTGGGACGCCAGCACGAGGAAGCCGAGCATGAGACCCGTCACCGCCACGGCCACGATGGCTTGTTGCATCGCAGGGGTGGGCACCAGCGCCTGCGCGAAGTTGAACGCGACCAGCACGCTGCCGAGCGCGAGCGTCCACGACAGGAGGTTCGGCGGAATCACGTCGTGCCGGGCGGGCGTGTTGCGGGCGCGCAGCACCTGGTAGAGCGCAGCCGGCGCAGCGACGCCGCGCAGCAGCGCGAGATCGATCAACGTGAGCCATGCGCTCGGCATGCTCGGATAGGGGTCTAGCCGCCATGCGAGCCATGCCATGAGCAAACCCTGCAGCGACAGGCCCCACAGGCTCGTGCGCCAAGTGCCGACGAACAGCGGGATGAGCAGCACTGCAAGCAGCGCGATGAGCAGCGGATTCATGGAACGGCTCCGCTGCTCCAGGCCGTTGCGAGCAGCGCGAGCACACCCGAACCGATG
>JADGRG010000079.1 GCA_017881145.1 Sandaracinaceae bacterium
CGACGGCGCCCTCTTGGTCGGCTTCGGCATCGGGACTACGCGCCGAGCTCTTGGGCGCTTGCGACGGCACCTGCGCAATGACGGCAGGTGGTGCAGCCACCACTGCAGGCAGTGCTGCAAGCGGTGCTCCGGGTGGCGCGGCCAGCGGAGCAGCGACGCGGGCGCCATGCGCGGCACGTGCGCTGGGTCGCTTGGGTGGTCGCGGCTGTGTCGGGTGGTTGCCCACGAGCCAAAGTCTATAGGGAAAACTTGGCACTTGCGAAGTGAGTGCAGAGTGTCTGTCACTCGCTCACGCGGCCCTGTGCGACGGGGAGAGCAACCGACGCGGGCGCCGAGCTCAGTGCAGCGCGTGGCCCAGCCGGCGGAGCCGTTCCGGCCTCGGCGAGCGGGACAGGCTCGTCCAGCAACTGCAGCTCGGAAGCAAAGATCTCGCCGCCCGAAAGCACGAAGAGGTTGCGACCGCGCACGGGCTTGGCCAGGCGAGCATCCATGTAGCGCCAGCTCACGGTGGTTTGCCCCGACGCATCCGGCGGCAGCCACGCGTCGAGCTCGAGCGCGAGCCACGGCGTCGTCGCGAAGGCTTCGGCGAGCCACGCCTGCACACGCTCGCGTCCCTCGTGGCGCTGCGGATTGCCATCCTGGGTGCGAGTGAAGGGCTCGATGAGCACGGCTTGCTCGGAGAAGAGCGCTGCCACCGCAAGTGCGTCGCCGCGGTTCCAGTGGGCTGCGTAACGACGGATGATCTCGTCGTCACGCAGCGGCGCCTCCGGCATCCGCTGATAAGTGAAGCGCACGTCGAAGCCGCGACACCAGGGCGAGCTGAAGCGCACCTCCTCGACGGAGTCGCCCGACATGCGCAAGACGCCCCGCTCGGCGCGCATCGCGGGTGCCCCGCACTCGACCTTGCCGGGCACGCTGACGACCGCCTCCGGCGCGAACGTCCATTCGGCGGCGGGCGCTGGCGCAACGGTCCAGACCTCCGTCGACACACAGGTTGGCGCGGCCAGGCTGGTGTCGTAGGTGAAGCGCAACGTGCTGCCCCGCACCTCGGAGCGCAGCGTCCGCTCGAAGCCCACCTTGCCGAGGTCGAGCGGCCCGTCCACGCAGCGCGCGGAAACCCAAACGAAGCGGGCATGGTCGAAAGCAGCGATTCCCGCCGTTGCAGCCCTCGGCGTGCGCGCTTGTGGCGTTGCGCTGCACGCTTGCGCCAACCATGCGACGTGCAGAGCACAGACCAAGACCGAGTGCCACGATCGCATCGGGCGCATACTACAACGCCATCGAGCGTTGCGCCGCGCTACCAGAAGATGGCGGTCCGCTCTTTCAAGCCGCGGTTCACCATGCTCTGGATGGTCTGCTGCACCACCCAGACCTTCTCCTCGATAACCGAGTCCTCGTCGTCGGGGTCGCCGGTGAAATGCAAGGGCTCGCCGAAGTAGATCCGATACTTGGTGGGCAGCGGCGAGAGCATGCCCACGAAGAGCTGCGGAATGATCGGCAGTGAAGGCAGCCCCAGCAGCTTCGCCAGCGGCTTCAGATCGGCGACCGATGGGTATTGTTCTTCGGCGCCGATGATCGCCACCGGCACGATGGGCGCGTTCGATTCCAGCGCCAGACGCATGAAACCTGCACCGAAGGGCGCGAGCTTGTAGCGGTCACGGAAGGGTTTGGAGATGCCCTTGACGCCCTCGGGGAAGACCACCAGCGCTTCTTCCTTTTCGAGCAAGTACCGAGCGTTCTCCGGTGTGCCGAGGACTTGCCCGACGCGCGGAAACCACACCGACAGAAACGGCAGGGTCGACACGAAGCGCTCCACCATCGCGCGCGGCAGTCGGGGTCGCTCGCTGTCCAGCACCATCGACATCGCCACCACGACACCATCCAGCGGGACCTGACCGGAGTGGTTGCCGGCGATCAGCACGCGACCGTCGGGGATGTTCTCGATGCCGTGCACCTCGGTGCGAAACCAGTAACGATGCAGGTGGACCAGCACCGCGACCGAGAGCCGCAGAGTGTCGACGTCGAGCCCAAAGGGGTCGATGCCCACTTCGTTGACGGTGCGAATCGGCAGCGTCCTACTGATCGCCTCATCGATATCCTGATGCGTGACGTGGCTGGAGAAGGCACTGACCTTGTCGGTGAGCGCCTTGAAGACCGCGCTGGCCCAACTTTCATCGCCGCTGGCTCCCAACCCTGCGGACCCGATGCGCGGAATGCGACGCCGATCCTCCATGCCGGCATCCTGCGCGAGCGTCTCCGCAGCGTCAACGGAAGCGCAGAGCGGCACGGTCACGCCGAAAAGTTGACCCGATCGCGCGCAAAGTGCTGGCTCTTCCCATGTCACGAGTGTCACTGCGCTCCGCGCTGCTCTCTACCCTTCTGTGTTTGGTCTGTGGTCGCGGGGTCGCCGAGCCCAGCGCGGGCACGCCTGCGCTCACCAGCAACGCCGTACAGGGAGCCGCGCAGTCGGTCGCCAGGCTCGAGCTCGACGCGTCAGGCAAACCGGCCTTTCTGGCGCGCTTCAGCGATGGACCACGACGAGTGCCGGTGGCCCGCGGTGCGGCCAAGGCACGTGCCGAACGTTTGGGTCTGGGCGGCCATGAAGCGGCGCGTCACATGCTCTGGACCCGACCCGATCCCGAGTTGCTGGCAGAGGTCCGCGGCGAGGTGCAGAAGAAGCTGCTCTGGCCCGTGATCGGCGGGACCTGGGGCCGCGGCTTCGGCTACACGCGCACGTTGCGCCCAGAGCTGCCGCACAACGGCGTCGACATCGGCGCAAAGCAGGGCGACGTGGTGCGCGCCGTGGCCGATGGCTTGGTCGTCTACTCCGACAACGGCCTGCTCGGCTATGGCAACTGCGTGATGATCCTGCACCCGAACGGCTGGCTCTCGCTCTACGCGCACACCCAGCGCACCACGGTGCAGCCCGGCTGGCGCGTGAAGCGTGGCGAGCGCATCGCACTGGTCGGCAAGACCGGCTACGCATGGGGCCCGCACCTGCACTTCGAGCTGCGAGACAACGGCAAGCTGCGCGACCCAGCGCCGCTCTTCACCGGACAGCGCTCGCCAGAAATCAACGGGCCGCAGGTCGTCCTCGAGCCCGACCAAGCGCCCTCGGAGAACGTTGCTGGCGACGGCCGACGAGCCGGGCACGCGCAGCCACGCTGCACGGCCGGACGGCGGAAATGTGCCGCATTGCCTACACGCTGACGATCGGAGCAAGAGACACGGCTAGGCCTGGCGGGATATCATCCGGCCGCCGACGCAGGGGCGTCAGGAGGATAGCCATGTCGCTTAGTTACACGTCCACCGAGCAGTTGGTTGCATACCCGCGGAGCACTTGGTTGCTTACGCGCGGCGCAGTTGGTTGCGTACCCGCAGAGCAGCCTTCGGCTCTCCGCGGCGCCTCTCCGCTCTGGCTCTCGGCGTACGCACTGCTCAGCATTGCCGGCGCAGCCGTTGCGCTCGCTGGCTGCAACATCTTTTCTACGACCTGCAGCGGAAGCGATCGCACCTGTCTGAACGGCGGGCTCAGCCGCTCGGGTGACGCCTGCATCCGTGACGGCGAATGTGCCGTGGGGCTCGCCTGCACCAAGAGCGTCTGCCAATACACGGCGTCCTCGAAGGAGGGCGCGGCGTGCATCGCGACGGCGGAGTGCGCAGCCGGGCTCTACTGCACCTCGCAGCTCACCTGCGCGAAGATCAGCGACAACCCACAGCCGGTCGGAGGCTCGTGCGGTGGTGCAGTCGATTGCCAAAAGGGCCTCGCTTGCGACATCGACGTGACCACGCTCTTCACCGCAGGCCCCTTTGGTCAGCTCAGCGACGAGTGCAAGACCATGGTGAGCAGCGGCGAAGCCCTGCCCGACTCCTGCAAGCTGCCCAAGAAGTGCGTGCAGCGCGGCACCAAGGACTCGGGCGCAGCCTGCAAGAGCTCCGCCGAGTGCGTGGCCGGCTACTACTGTCAGGTGCCTCCGGCGGAGCTGAAGCTCGGTGATGCCCCGCTCTGCCAGGGCGGTGTACCGCTGCCGCTGGAGCTACTTTCGATTCCTGAGTGGAAGGGCCAGACCTGTCCGGCCGACGCGACCACGCCCACGGCCTACTTTGAAGTACCGCGCGCCGGCCAGACTCCGAACGACTTCTACCGCCTACCCTTCCCCAACGACGTCCGCAAGAAGGACGGCAAGATCGATCTCAGCACGCACCCTGTCCCGCCCGCCTCGCTCGGCGTGCCCATCGTTGAGCGCTTCCTGAAGGCCGCCGGTGATTCCTCGACCGGCTTCTCGACCAACCCCGTCATGTTCTTCCGGTTCTCGGAGGCCTTCGAAGGCCAGTCCGGCACCAGCGTGCGGATCGTGGACATCACGCCTTCGTCGCCCGAATACAACCGCCTGGCCAGCATCGAGTGGGCGCCGACCGGCGCGACCAGCCACTACATCTGCGACAACTGGTTAGCGTTCCGCCGACCGCTCGGCACGCCACTGCGTGGTGGGACAACCTACGCAGCCATCCTGACCACGGCGATCAAGCCGAAGAACGGAGGCGGGACCTTCGCGCGCAGCCCAGACTTCGACGCCATGTTGGCCGACCAGAGGCCGGACGATGTCGACCTGGCAGCTGCCTACAACACTTACGCGCCGCTGCGCACCTGGCTCAGCGACACCAACACCTCTCCCGCCGAGCTCTTGAACGCTGCGGTGTTCACCACACTCGACCCGGAGAGCCTCTTGCCCGCACTGCATGACGCTGTCGCCAAGAATGTCGCTCCGCAGCTCAAAGAGATGGTTGTCTGCGACACCGGCGTCACACCGCCGTCGGGCTGCACGGATGCCACCAAGCGCGGCGAGTGCCACGCGACCAACACGACCTACTGGGAGATCTTCGGCAAGGTTTCGTTGCCGATCTTCCAGCAAGGCACGGCGCCTTACGAGAAGCCCGAGGATGGCGGCGCTATCGGCACGGATGGCGCCGGCAACGCAGTGGTGCAGAACCACCTCGACGTGTGCTTCGCGCTCACCGTGCCCAAGACGCCAGCCCCCACCGGCGGCTTTCCGGTCGTAATCTACGCCCACGGTACCGGCGGCAGCTTCACTAGCGAGACGGGCCCCGGCAGCCTCGCCAACGACGTCGCCACGGGTCCGACTCCGGGCGTGCTCCTCGCCATTGACATGCCCGAGCACGGCAATCGTCGCGGCAGCTCCACTCGGCCGCCCGAGGATCTCTTCTACAACTTCCTCAACCCGGAAGCGACGCGCGGCAACGTGCTGCAAGGCTCG
>JADGRG010000080.1 GCA_017881145.1 Sandaracinaceae bacterium
AAGCTCGGCCAACCGCTGCCGGAGTCATATTTGTCGAGTGAGGAGAAGAGCGCTTCACCGCTCACCACGTCGACGTAGATCCCAGGGGCGTGATTGTCCCAGTAGGCGTTGTGAAACGGCTCCTCGGTGCCGCACTCCTGGGTGACGCGAAACTGCTCTGCGTCGAGCTTCTGTTTCAGCTCTTCTTTGGTCGGGCTGCTCAACTTGGTCTGCCTGGTCAACTTGGTCAACTTGGTATCCGCCGCCGTTGGCTGCAGCGCACTGGTGCTGGCCGGGCTCGCCAACACCGCGGCCTTGCGCTTGGCGGGTGAGGCCTGCGCGGATGCCGAGCAAGCGGTGATGCCCGCGCAGAGCAAGACGAAGAGCGCTGCTGCGCTCGGGAACGCGACTCTTGTGCCATGCGCCCTTGCCTGCATCACTAGCCTCCAACCCTGCTGCAACTGCCGGGGTCAGCGTAGTATGCCGTGGCAGCGCGAGCGAACCTCGTACACCCTCACCCGCGCGTCACTTCCAGGGGAGGTTGATGAGGCCCGGACTGAGCAGGAGCCCCACGCCGGCTCCGATCGCGAGCGCTACCAGGATAAGCAGCACCGAGATGCGCGCGGGCGGCTTCTGGTTCCACTCGATGGGGCGGCGGCGCAGCATGCGCTTGGCCAGCACCAGCGCGGTCGCGCTCTCCTCGGACACGCCCAGCACTTGGCTCATGGCGCGGATGCCCAATGTGTCGGCTTCGAGTCGCTTGGCCGATTGCCCCGCGGACTCATCGGGCGGCCCATCCTCCTTGAGCGCGATCGCGTAGAGCAGCCCGAGCGCAGGAGCAAGCTTGGTCGGATCGCTTTCGCGTGTGCCTAGCAAGGCTCGCAACTGCCGCCACTTGCCCTGCTGCAGCAGCTGCTCGACCTCGGGCACCAAAGCCAGCGCGGCATCACCACGTTTGGCTGGCGGTGGAATGGAAGTGACGAGTCGTGGCGGTGGCGGTGGCGCCTTCGAATGACGAGCGCCGCGCGCCGCTGACGGCGGCGGTGGTGGGACCGCGTCTTCCAGAGCGGGCTCGTGTTCGGGGGTTTGTGCCAACACACTCTGCAGCCGCGCCTGTAGGTCCATCGCCAAGAGGCGCGCGTGTGCGGGGCTCTCGGGTGCTAGCTGCGCCTCAATGCGCTGATGCAGCGCGTGGCAGGCTGTGCGCAGCTCGTGGTCGGACGCAGCGAGCGGCAAACCGAGCCACGCGCGCGGATGCGCGCACTCCGCGCGGAAGCACTGAAGAACGAGGTCTGCGGCGAGCGTGCGTGCCTCGGCCACGGGGCCTTGCAGCACAACCGCCTTGGCGAGCTCTGCAGGGCGCGCGCCGTGCAGATAGTCATCGAGGATCTTGGCTCGCTCGTCGCTCCGCTGCACCTGCGCCGAGATGGGCCAGGCCTCGTACGATTGGCGTGCGCAGCGATCGACCGCGGCTGCCAAGCTGGGAGGCGCCAGCGAGCTCATCACCGAACGCAAGTCGGGCGGCGGCAGGCTCATGCGGCCAGGCAGCTTCACGGCGCCGGCACGCAAGAGCGCGAGCGTCAGAGCGTCGGAGCTTGCGGCAGGCAGAGCCTCGTTCTCCGGAAGGAGCTCGTGCAAGCGCTCGCGGATGTCGCGCACCGTCTCCGCGTCAGCCAGGAGCGGAGCGAGCTTGCCGAGGCCGAGGGCGCAGAGCCAGGCCTCGATCGCATGCGGCACCGCTTCCACGACCACCGGACGATCGCCGAGCTGTTCGAGCACGCGCGTCAGATCCCCCGCCGCCATCCGCTGCGACGCCAACAAGAGCGCCGTCATTGGGTGCAAGCGCAGCACGAGCTCGCCGTCGGCGACCGAGTCTTCCAGCACAAAGCGCGCCTGACACGCCGGCCCGTTGCAGGCAGCGATCACCTGCTCGCTGAGCTGAGCGCAGAGCAGTTGCAAGAGACTGCCGCCGGTGATCGCACCCTGCCTCAAGAGGGCTTGGCCCAGCCGCACGCCGCTGGCTCGGGCCAGATCGAGCGCAGCGTCCAGCACAGGCTGCGTCACTTCGCCGCTACGCACCGCCAGAACGCCAAGCCGCTCGCTGAACAAGGACGAGCGCGAGAACACGGGCATGCCGCGCACGAAGCAAATCTCGCGCTCCAGCGCGGCCGTGGTCAGCACCAACCGGCCGGTGAGCCAGCGCTCGGCGACCGCGATCAGCAGCGGGCCGAGCTCGAGGTTGCCGACCGTGGCTTCCCAGGCACGCGCAGGCGCAGCGTCGGCCGCGGAACCTGCGACGCCCGGCGAGCCGAGCAGCGCTTTGACCACGCGCTCGGCGCCGATGCTGCGAGGCACCACGGCGCTGGCTTCGTCGATGGCGTCGCGCGTTGCCGGATCGCCCAGGCGAAAGACCGTCACACCGCGCTGCTTGCGACGCAGAATCCGACACAAGCTGCCTGCGCCAGGTGGTCCGGGATCTTCCGAGACCAGCACGACGCTGGGCTCGAACTCGGTCAGCGAGGCCAGTGCCTCCATCGCATCGTCGCGCACCTCGGCGGTGGCACCGGCGGCTTGGGCCGCTCGCACCAGCGCATCGCGAAAGGCGGAAGGAGGCTCGATGAGGAGAATGCTCGCGCTCATCGCGTGCCCTTCGGCCCGTCACCGGGGCCTTTAGCGGGCCCCCGCGTCGGGATGAAGATCTGCTCTTCCTGCACCTGGTTGACGGAATACGAGGTGCCGACTCGCGGGCGTGCCGGCTCTTCTCTCGGCGCAGCAGGTGGCGGTGCTGGCGCCTGCCGAGCGGCTTCCAGCTCCGGCATCGGCACGGTCGGACGGTCGGCGCGAAACCCTGCCAGCGTCGACGAACGACCTGGACGCGCAGAAGGCGAACCCCGAGCAGAGAGCGTGCTGGTCAGCTCCTCACGCATGAGATCCTGCTCCACATGCGCTTCGGCAAGCTGCGTCCGCAGGCCGTCCAGCTCGGCTGAGAGTCGCGCGATCTCCGCCTTGAGCTTCACGCCACGCTGCTTCTCGTTGTCGAGCATCGCCCAACGCGTGGTTTTGTGCTCTTCAAGCTCCTGCGTCGCCTGCGCATGCTCGACGCGCAAAGCCGCAAGCTCGACCTGCGCGCTCTGGCTCTCGGCCAGCGCCGCCCTCAGCTGCTGACTCGCCTGATCACGCTCTTGGCGCAAAGCCAGAAGCTCCGCGCTCGACCGCTCTGCTTCCGCGGCCGCAAAACGCTCCGCCGCCTGCGCGCTCTCACCTCGCGCACGCGCCTCCGCCAGCTCTGCGGCCAAAGCCACCCGGGTCTGTTCCAGTGCCGCGCTGGTCTGCAGCAGCTCTACGACGCGCACTCGGTGCTGCTCAAGCTCGGTCTGCGCCTCAGCCAAAGCCTGCCGCTCTTCCGAAAGGCTTTGCGCCGAATCCGCCAGGCGCGAGTCCTGCTCCTGCTTGCCCTGCAGGAGCTCCGCGATGCGTCCGTCGGCGGCACCGAGCGCAGAGCGCAAATCGTCACGCTCGGTCGCAGATCGCTGGCTCGTTTCGCTGGCGTGCCGCAAGCGCGCCGCCGTGTCGACGAATGACTCTTCGATCGCCAATAGACGCTTTTCGAAGTGCTCTTTGGCTTCGAGCAGGGCTCTGGCCTGCGCGCGCGCCTCACTGGCATCTCGCTCGGCCGACGCCGCGCGCTCCTGGGCCGCCTGCACGCGCCCCTGCTCAACCGTTGCTGCCCGCGCGCGATCTTGCAGCGCCGTGACCACGCGCTGCCAGGTGTCGGCGCGCTCACCGAGCGCACCCTGCATGCGTACGTGCAGCTCTTGCAGATCCTTTTCGTGCTCTGCTTCGCGCTTCTGCGCTGCTGCTCGCGCGGCCGATACTTGCGAAAGCGCCTCGGCGTGGGCGCGTGCAAGACGCTCCTGCTCCGCGCTCGCCAGCGCGCGATGAGCGGATAGCTCCGCAGCAGCCAGCAGCAGCGCTGCTTCGAGCCAGTTGGCATCGTCACTCGGCGGGTGTTTACGTTCCTCGGTCAAAGCGCTGACTTACAAGCGTAAACCCACGCTTCGCGCTTGAGAACTGGTGTGCACTTGTGCATGACGCAGCAAGTGTGCATACCTGCGACCTGACGTGACTCGCCCGCTGCATGTAGTCTTACCACCCCGTCCCCGAGGTCCAGGCCTGGCGTCGAGGCCTGGCGTCGAGGCCTGGCGTCGAGGCCTGGCGTCGAGGCCTGGCGTGCACGCGTGATAGCCTGCCCGCCGCGCGTAGCTCATAAACCGATGCAACTCTCAGTCATCATCCCCGCCTACAACGAAGCCGCGACGCTCGAAGAGGTCGTACGCCGTGTCGAGTCCGCCCTGACCGACAAAGAGATCATCGTCGTCGACGACTGTTCCACCGACGGCACTGCGCGCTTGGGAGAGCGGCTGCAGAGCGAGGGCCGGATCCGCCTGCTGCGACACGAGCAGAACCAGGGCAAGGGTGCCGCGCTGCGCACCGGCTTTGCGCATGCCCAGGGCGACATGGTGATCGTCCAGGACGCCGACCTCGAATACGACCCGGCCGAGATCCCCAAGCTGATGAAGCCGATTCTGGACAACAAGGCCGACGTGGTCTTCGGCTCGCGCTTCATCGGAGGCGACAGCCATCGGGTGCTCTACTTCTGGCACTCGATGGGCAATCGTTTCCTGACGCTGGTCTCCAACATGTTCACCGACCTGAACCTCACGGATATGGAGGTCTGCTACAAGCTCTTCCGCCGCGAGGTCATCCAGAGCATCCGGATCGAGGAGTCACGCTTCGGCTTCGAGCCCGAGATCACCGCCAAGGTCGCCAAAGGCCACTACCGGATCTACGAAGCCGGCATCAGCTACAGCGGGCGCACCTACGCCGAGGGCAAGAAGATCGGTTGGCGCGACGGGGTGAGAGCCCTGTGGTGCATCCTGAAGTACAACCTGCGCCCCTGACACCGGCACGTACGTCACCGAAGCGCGTGGTTGATCAAGCGCCAACAGACATTAAACGAAGAACGCTCCAGCCGGCGTGTAGAACGCGCAGACCGGAGCGTTTCTCGTATATGCCTCGGCAGGTATGCAACCAGCCGAGCGCTCGTCAGGAGCCTTCTTCGTATTCGGCGTCGATGACGTCGTCCTGCTTCTTCTTGGCTTCGCCGCCACCAGCTGCGCCACCGCCAGCTGCGCCCGATGCTCCCGGAGCGCCAGGTCCACCAGGTCCACCAGGTCCACCAGGTCCACCCGCGCCGCCACCAGCTGCACCGGCATAAGCCTGCTGTGCGACTTCGTGCATGACCTTCTCGAGCGCTTCGGTGCCGGTCTTGATGCCGTCCTTATCCTGCTTGTCGATAGCAGAGCGCAGCTTGACGATCTGCTCCTTGATCGCGGCCAGCTTGTCGGCCGGGAGCTTGTCCTTGGTCTCGTCCAGGGTCTTTTCGACCTGGTAGCAGAGCTGGTCGGCGCGGTTTCGAGCCTCCACCTCGTTGCGACGAGCCTTGTCCTCTTCTTCGTGCTTCTTGGCCTCGTCGACCATCTTCTGGATCTCTTGCTCACTCAGACCGCTGTTGGCGGTGATGGTGATCTTCTGATCCTTGCCAGTGGCTTCGTCGCGCGCGGTGACGCTCAGAATGCCGTTGGCATCGATGTCGAAGGTGACCTTGACCTTGGGCACGCCACGCTGCGCGGCCATGATGCCTTCGAGGTGGAAGCGGCCCAGGGTGCGGTTCAAGCGTGCCTCGGCGCGCTCGCCCTGCAGCACGTGGATCTCGACCTTGGTCTGGTTGTCCTCGGCCGTGGAGAAGACCTCTTCACGGCGCGTGGGGATGGTGGTGTTGCGCTCGATGAGCGTGGTCATCACGCCGCCGAGCGTCTCGACGCCCAGAGAGAGCGGGGTGACGTCCAGCAGCACCATGTCTTTGACTTCGCCCGAGAGCACACCGGCCTGCACCGCCGCGCCGATCGCGACGACTTCGTCCGGGTTCACACCCTTGTGCGGTTCCTTGCCGAAGAACTTCTTGACGGCTTCCTGCACCATCGGGATACGCGTGGAGCCGCCGACCAACACCACTTCCTGGATGTCGCTCGGGCTCTTGTTGGCATCCGCCAGGGCCTTCTTGGTCGGCTCCAACGTGCGCTGCACCAGCTCTTCGATCATTGACTCGAACTTGGCGCGCGTCAGCCGAATGTTCATGTGCTTCGGGCCCGACGCATCGGCCGTGAGGAAGGGCAGATTGATGGTGGTCTCGAGCTTGCTGGAAAGCTCGATCTTGGCCTTCTCCGCGGCGTCCTTCAGACGCTGCACGACCATCTTGTCGTTGCTGACGTCGATGCCCTGGTCCTTCTTGAACTCAGCTGCCAGGTAGTCGATCACGCGGTTGTCGACGTCGTCGCCGCCGAGCTGCGTGTCGCCGTTGGTGCTGATCACCTGCACCACGTTGTCGCTCACCTCGAGGATCGAGATGTCGAAGGTGCCGCCGCCGAAGTCGTAGACCGCGATGACTTCGTCGGTCTTCTTGTCGAGGCCGTAGGCGAGCGCCGCGGCGGTCGGCTCGTTGACGATGCGCTTGACGTCCAAGCCGGCGATGCGGCCTGCATCCTTGGTCGCCTGACGCTGCGCGTCGTTGAAGTAAGCCGGCACGGTGATCACCGCTTCGGTGACTTCTTCGCCGAGGTAATTCTCGGCGGCGCGCTTCAGCTTGCGCAGCACGTGCGCGCTGACTTCCGGCGGCGCCATTTCCTTGTCACGTGCGGTGAGCATGATGTCGCCGTTAGCGCGGCGAGTGATCTTGAAGGGCAGACGCTTGATGTCGGAGGCCTGGATCTCGTCGAAGCGACGGCCGATGAAGCGCTTGGCTGAGAAGACGGTACCTTCCGGGTTGGTGATGGCTTGGCGCTTGGCGATCTGGCCGACCAGGATCTCGCCCTGCTCGTCCCACGCCACAACCGAAGGCGTGATGCGATCACCCTCCTCGTTCACGATGACCTTGGGCTCTTTGCCCTCCATGATCGCGACGACCGAGTTCGTCGTGCCGAGGTCGATGCCGATGATCTTGCCCATGGTGGCGTGTCCTCCTGAAAGCTGGCTGCTCTTGTCTGCAACCGCGTGCCGGTACGCCCGGCCAATCTGAAACCGGCGCCGGGCCGGTTCGTTGTCTGTGTCTCGACCGGTGCGGATGCCCGGTCGACCCTCTTGTTCTGCGGCGCAACTTAAGCAGCCGTGCTGCTGCGTCAAGGGTGCTCGAGCCGGGCGGACAAAGCCTCCACCCAACCCGCCAAGCTTGCGAGATTGCTACGGTCTTATACTCGAGCTGACACGCCCGATGGTGCCCTGCTCGATGCCGTCGCGCAGCTTGCGTAGGTCCTCGGCCTGGCACAGGACGACCAGCGTCATGCCTGGTTCGATCAGAAAATCGGGACCCGGGTTGTAGGTATAGGTCCCGTCGGGGAGGTGGGCTGCGAGCACCAGCACCTTGGTCTGGTTGCGGATCGTGGTGTCGCGAAGTCGCGCGCCAACCAGGGACGACTTCTCGGGGATGCTCACTTCCTCCACGCGCAGGGCTTGGGCGCGGTCGCGCAGCATGGTGTCGAGGAACTGCACCACGCTCGGCCGCACCAACTCGCTGACGATGCGCATGCCGCCGATCTGGCTCGGCGAGACCGTGGAGTTGGCGCCCGCGCGCTTGAGCTTGGTCTCGGCGTTGTCCTCGGTCATCTTGGCCACGATGCGCAGGTTTCCATTGAGCGCCCGCGCAGTGATCGACACGAAGACGTTGTCCTTGTCCTCGGGAAGCGTGGCTGCCAAGCCCTTGGCGCGGGCGATGCCTGCCTGCTGTAAGACCTGATCGGCGGTGGCGTCGCCGTGCACGAAGAGCATGCCGGGAAGCTCGTCTTCCGAGATGGCGCGCAAACGCTCGCCGTCCATATCGATGACGACGAAGGGCACCTGGGTCATGTGCAGCTCACCGACGACGTGGATACCGGTCGCACCCACCCCAACCACGATGATGTGATCTTTGAGCTGATCGATCTGCTTCTGCATGCGCCGCCTCCGCAACACGCCCTGGATGTCGCCCTCGACGATGAACGCCGTGAGCGTCGAAATGAAGAAGAGCAGCGAGCCGCTACCCAGCACGATGAGCAGGATGGTCCAGACCCGCGCTCCCGGCAGGTGGTCCATGCCGGGTAGCACCTCGCCGTAGCCCACGGTGGAGAGCGTGATGATGGTCATGTACAGGCAATCGGCGTACGACCAGCTCCCGTGACCGAGGACGTGGTAGCCGCTCGCCCCCACCACCGCGACGATGGTCAGCGAGAGAGCGCCCAGCGCGAGCTGCCTGATCAGCTCCCTGCGTGAATCGGCTCCGACCTGCACGATCGGATCGGACGGCTCCTGGGCCTGGGTGTCAACTTCACGGCGAAGTCAGCGGCAGCGCTTGACCGGTCGACCGGCTGCAGGCACACGTCTGCCGTGAACCAGCCGTCTCCCGAACCCGCCCCGCAAGCCGCGGCACACGAGCAGCACAGCACCGAGAGCACACGCCGCGCTGGCCGCGGCATCCTCTCGATCAGCGGATCGAAGCTCTACTTCATCGCCGCCGGCTACGCCGTGCAGCTGCTTCTGCCACGCTTGCTCGGCAGCCCCGAGGCCTTCGGTCTCTTCTCGGCGGCGATGAGCTTCGTGTCCATCCTCAACAACGTGCTGGTGACCGCGACCATCCAGGTGGTGAGCAAGCGCGTCAGCGAAGATGTCAGAAGCGGCGCCCAGACCCTGCGCCAAGCCTTGAAGCTGCAGTTCTTGGTCGGCGCCTTGCTCGGCTCGATGTTGCTGGTTGGAGCAGGCCCGCTGGCCAGCCGGGTGATGCTCGACCCGCAACTCGCGCCGCTCTTTCGCTTCTCATCGCTGGTGGTGATCTCTTACGCGCTCTACGCCGCGCTGATCGGCGCGCTCAATGGCCGGCAAGACTTCCTGCGCCAAGCCGGCTTCGATGCCAGCTACACCACGCTACGCAGCCTCGGCATGCTGGGCGCAGCGGCGCTGGGCCTGGGCGCAGTGGGGGCGTTCGCAGGCTTTTCCTTCGCGGCGCTGACGGTCCTGCTGGCGGCGCTCTGGGTGGTGGGCGTGGGCCAGCCAGGTGCGCGCCTGCCGCTGCGCTCGTGGCTCTCGTTCATGGCACCGCTCTGGCTCTACCAGCTCTGCGTGAACCTGGTGCTGCAGGTCGACGTGGCCTTGCTCAAGCGCACGGTCGCCGAGCTTGCGATCTCGGCCGGCAGCGGAGCCTCCGCCGCTGCCGAGCTGGCGTCACGCTACGTGGGCTTCTACCGCGCCGCCCAGACCTTCGCGTTCGTCCCCTATCAACTCATTCTCTCGGTCGCGTTCGTGATCTTCCCGATGGTGTCGCAGGCGGTGAGCCTGGGCGACGAGGAAGCAACACGCCGTTATATCCGCGGTGCGCTGCGCTTCTCACTGCTGGTGCTGATGGCGATCGCGGCGCCCATCGCTGGCGCATCGGCTTGCGTGATGCGCATCGTCTACCCCTCCGACTACCTGGCCGGCTCGGATGCCCTGGCGGTGCTCTCGCTGGGCATGGTGTGCTTCGCGCTCTTCTACATCGCGGCCACCATCATCAGCAGTGCGGGGCGTCCCGGTCTCGCCGCCGCGGTGGCTATGGTGGCGGTCGCCTTGGTGGTGGGCTGCAACCTCGCGTTCGTGCGTCACGTGGGCATCGGTCCGAACACGCTGCTCGCCGCCGCCAGCGGCACCAGCGTCGGCGCGGCCTTCGCGCTGCTCGCCATGGGCACGGCGGTCTACATGCGCTTTGGCGCCTTCATCGCCAAGGAAACCTGCCTGCGCGTGTTGGTTGCGGCGGCTCTCGCCTTCGCCGTGGCGAGCAGGGTCCCGGCCACCAGCAAGGCGCTCGCGGTCTTGGCGCTCGCGCTGGGTGGCGTCACCTACGTGGTCGCGCTCTTCTTGGTGCGCGAAGTGGGCAAGGCCGATCTCGTCGCCGTGTTGCGCGTCGTGCGCCGCAAGTAGCAGAGCTGCGCGCTTCAGCTGGTCAGGCGGTCGCGATGTCGAGGTCGTCGTCGCCGAGCTCTTGCTCGAGCAGATCGAGCTCGTCTGTGTGCTCTCCGGCGGGCGGTGGCACGCTGCCTTCGGTGCCGACCATCCGCGCCACCAGCTCCACGCGCGAATGCACGCCGAGCTTGGAGTAGATGCGCTTGAGGTAGGTGTGGACCGTGGCGACCGTCAGCTTGGTCTGCTCTGCGATGCTGCGCGTGGACGCTCCGGATACCAGGAGCGAGACCACTTCCTTCTCGCGCTTGGTGAGCGGCGTGCGCTCGAGTCGCGCTGCCAGGTCGAGCGTTCGCTTGCGATTGTCGGGCACGACTCTATTCATGCGCACGGCATAGGAGAGCCCACGTGCCAGCGCTCGCGCGCCCCAACGAGCCAAGCGCAGGTCGGTGGTCTCGACCTTGTCACCACCTTCGGGCAGGTAGAGATAAATGGTGCCGAGCATCTGACGACCATGGCGCAGCGGCAACGACACTGGCCGGCCCTCGCTGGGCGGCGGCGGTGTGCTGTCGAGCTTGCGCTGATCTCCGAGCTCCAGCTCCATCCGGTACGCCGTGGCGTTCGCGAGATCGGCCACCAACTTCGCTGCACGCAGCGGATAGGTGCGGATCGGATCGAGATGATTGAGACTTTCCGCGATCTGTAGGAACTCTGTGGGGACCACGACTTCACCCTCTTCGCTGGAGCGCGCGGCGAGCTTCGCAATACGAGTCTCGCAACGTGCCCGGTGTTTCCCTCAAGTCATGCGCAGAAAGCGTACACCGCCGATGTCCGTAGACTGGATGGTATTCTTGGGTATGTCAACCGCCCCTATGAACAGGCATTGCACACACCCCACAAATAAGTGAGCGAAGACTGGAAAATCGGTGATTCCTCTCCCTGCTTGAGGACCAGAAGCGGCGCACGTTTGAGCTTCTCGCCACGCGTCCGAGTGGCTCCGAACATCGTCCCGAAGTGGGGGAAATGCCGTCCTCGGAAGCGGACTAATGCGCCGGATGCGCGAGACCCAAAACGTAGCTAGTTTGTGCGCCGCGCAACGATACGCGATGGTGCCGGCCACTAAGAAGCAGCCTTAACACCCCGGCCGAGCGGATTGCGCCGCGCGCCGTTCTCGAACGCAACCAGCCAGAGCGAAGGAGCCAAGCAAGAGCATGCATAGGGTCGTCATCATCGGATCGGGCCCCGGCGGCCACACGGCAGCCATCTACGCTGCACGCGCCAACCTCAAGCCCCTCATGATCGAAGGGCAGGTGCGCGGCGGCGTCGCTGGTGGACAGCTCATGATCACGACCGAGGTCGAGAACTTCCCGGGCTTCCCGGAAGGCGTTCAAGGACCCGAGTTGATGGAGCTCTTCAAGAAGCAATCGGCGCGCTTCGGCACCGAGATCATCAGCGCCGACGTGGAGCGCGTCGACTTCAGCCAGCATCCCTTCAAGCTCTACACCGACGAGCAAGAGATCGTGGCGCAGACCGTGATCATCGCGACTGGTGCTCGCGCGCGCTGGCTGGATCTACCCAACGAGCAGAAACTCATCAACCACGGCGTGAGTGCTTGCGCGACTTGCGACGGTTACTTCTTCCGCGGCCTGGACGTGGCCGTGGTGGGTGGCGGCGACACCGCGATGGAAGAGGCCAACTACCTGGCTGGGCTCTGCAAGAGCGTCACCGTGATCCACCGCCGCTCGGAGCTGCGAGCTTCCAAGATCATGGCGGAGCGTGCGCTCAAGAATCCGAAGATCAAGTTCGCATGGGACTCGGCCGTCGCGGACGTGCACGACGCCGAAGCTGGCAAGGTCACCGGCATCACCTTGGAGAATCTGAAGACCGGCAAGAAGAGCCAGCTTGCGGTCGAAGGGCTCTTCATCGCCATCGGCCACACGCCCAACACCGATATCTTCGAGGGCAAGCTCGCGCTCGACGAAAACGGCTACATCAAGACCAAGCCCGGCACCACGCAGACCAGCGTGGACGGCGTCTTCGCTGCTGGCGACGTGCAGGACCACGTCTACCGCCAGGCGGTGACAGCCGCGGGCACCGGCTGCATGGCGGCCATCGAAGCCGAACGCTGGCTAGCTGCGCACGAGTGAGCCGGCGCGGAACCCTGGGAGCGTGAGCCACGAGCTACGTGCTCTGGCGCGCGCTTGCGAGCTCTTCCGTTTATTGGCGCGGGACACCCTTTGTGTGGCCCACTTGGCCTGGCACCCTGACTTGGGTGCGCGGTGAGGGTGGGTGCGCGCATGGAAGACGTCCAGACGGCATTGAGCACCATCCATCTCTTTCGCGGCCTGACCGCGAAGGGTTTGGAGCGCATCGCTGCGATCGCTGGCGAGGAGACGCACGAGCGCGGCACGCTGGTCTTCCGGGAAGGCGAGCTGGGCGACAAGCTCTACTTGATCCTGGACGGCAAGGTCCGCATCTCGCGCAACCTGGCCGGCATGGGCGAGGAAGCACTGGCTGTCCTCGGCCCTGGCGAAGCTTTCGGAGAGATGTCGCTGATCGACGACGTTCCGCGCAGCGCGGACGCGCACGTGCACGAGAAGTGCCGCCTCTTGGTGATCACGCGTGAGGCCTTCGAGGACCTACTCTTCATCCACAAGGACCTCGCGTACGAGATCCTCTGGAACTTTATCAAGATCCTCTCGCACCGCCTGCGCGAAGCCAATGACAAGATGGCGTTCATGAGCGTGACCGGTCGCTTCTAAAACAGAGCCGCCTGGACCGCGATCCACGTCGCGATCCGCCCCCGCTTTCTGCGGTGCGTGCTCACCTACGAAACGTAGGCTCCGCCCGCTCCTCGAAACCGGCGTCGCCTCGCTCGTGTCTCACGCTCCATGCGTCTCTGTTTAGGTGACCGCTGCCGTGGGCGCAGCAGGGATCAAGTTATGTCCATCCGGGTTGGGGACTTCGGCAGCTTGCTGATATCGAAGCGCGCAACCAGGTCGGCGGCGCTGACGGCTTCGTCTTCGGCGCAAAGACCGAGCGTGTGCGCCAGGCGGCCGACCACTTCTTCTGGGCGAGCGCCGCGAGCGCGCAGCTCGGCGACTCCGAGCGAGCCGAAGCGCTTGCTCATGCGCCGGCCGTCTTGACCTAGCAAAAGTGGCACGTGCAGGAACGCCGGAGGCGTGGCGCCGAGCGCTTGGTAGAGAGCGAGCTGGCGTGGGGTCGAGGAGAGCAGATCGTCGCCGCGCACAACCTCCGTGATCTGCATGTCGAGGTCATCGACCACCACCACGAGCTGATAAGCGTAGAGACCGTCGGCGCGACGCAGCACGAAGTCATCGGCGACGCCTTGTGCGTAAGCCCCGTGCAAGCGATCGACGAAGCACGGCGCGGGCGTGGGCATGCGAAAACGCAACGACGCGGGCCGACCTTCGTGCGAAGGACCGTTGCGACAGGTGCCGGGATAGAGCGGTCCGAGCTCGCCGTGCGGTGCACTGGAGACCTCGGCGATCTCTCTGCGCGAGCAAGTGCAAGGGTAGACCAGGCCTTGTGCGCGCAGCATCTCGATGGCGGCGGCGTAGCGCGGCTGTCGCGCCGATTGGGTGTATGGGCCGTGCGGACCGCCGATGTCCGGGCCTTCATCCCAGTGGA
>JADGRG010000081.1 GCA_017881145.1 Sandaracinaceae bacterium
CAGCGCGTCGTCGTACGAGCGAAAGCGCTCGAGGTGTGCGGAGTGCAGCGCGCTCGCAAGCTCATCAAGGCTCGCGCCTGCACGCATGCGCTCGAGTGTGGTCAGCGCGAGCTCGCCGGTCGGCGATAACGTCGGCGTGAACGTCGCAGCTCGCTTGCGCAAGGTATCGGGGGACAGTGGAGCGCTCAGAAACGTGGACTGGCGGAAGCGGTGAGCAACGACCTCGGGCGCGGTCTTCGTCCGAATCTCAGTGCTCCACGTCCACACGTAGTCCGAGCCCATGGGATCGGCGCGCAGCTCGAAGCTCACGCTATCGCCTGACTGCAACGAAACCGCGCAGGGCCAACGAAAGAACGCTTGGCCGTAGATCGCCTCGGGCGCGCCGGGACGATTCGAAAAGCCCACGCCTTCGGTCAGTTGCGTATCGAACCAGGCGAGCAGTCCGTGGGCTGTGCCTGCGGTCGCGATCGTGCAGGTGCCGCTGCCACGCACTCGCGCATCGTTGATTGTCGTGTAGTCGAGGTGGGCCCACTGCACCGGCTCGCAAAGCATGTCCGCCGCGGCGGCACGATACTTCCGCCAGGTGTTGTCCACGAAGCGCAGCGCCGAGCGCAGCGTGAGGCCGTACGGGTCGCTCTGCCAGGCACGCCGCGGCTCTTCAAACGGCACGGGGGCGGCCACGACGGCCGCGAAGAGCGCGTCAGCCTGCGGGATCTGCTGGCCGCCGGGCGCGAGCAGCCGCGCGCGCGCATCAGCGATGTCGGTGAAGTGGCTGTGGAACGGGGGCAGCACGCCGCACCGGCCGGACGTAGCGCACGGGGAATTCGGCAACGGAAGCGTGCTCGTCGTCAGTAGTGTGGCGCCGCGCACCAGCAACCGCACGGGTGATCGTAGACGATTCCGGTCGCGCTCGCTGTCCGTCACCGCGCCTCATCGGTCGGGGTCGGATTCGCCGACCAGCGAAGCAACGCATCTCGGCGGCGCTGGCCCGTACCCCGGCCAGTGGCGCAGTGAGGGCGGCACACTTTCCCGGCAAGACTCGGTCCCACCCCTTGTGCGTGGTGCCACGGGCGGGAGAGAGCCGCGCTTGAACGATTCCCGGACGTTCAACGGGTGTGATTGCCCGGCGGCCTGCCAACCGAGCGCACATCGTCTAGACTGCGCCCGTTTCCTGACTCGCTGGTCCACGTCGCACGAAATGTCCATTGCACGGGCGTGCCTCGCTGGGCCTCGGTGCGCATGAACGATTTGCAGCGCAGGAAGAACCACGGATGACGGACACGTTGACTGATTCCCTTGACGTCGCTGCACCGCCGGCTCAGGTGCCGCACCGGTACTGCGTGTACGGGATCACGGTGGGCAGCGAGCTGCCGCTAGCCTTGCCGGAGTACGCGCACGGCGAGCTAGCTATGATCGAGCTTCGCACGGCGCCCGAAGAGCTGCTCGCAGAGCTGGTGGCGGGCGTGGATTTCCATCCAGGGTCGGACAGCTGGTACCAGTACGCGTTCCTTACAGACGGCTCGACCTATGTTCGCTGGGGCGGTGTCGGCGAATTTCTCGTGTCGTCCGAAGGGAATCGGATCCTGTGCCGGCGCTTCGAGGAGGCGTCTTTTGAGTCTTTCCAGGTATACATGCTGGGGCAGGCGCTTTCGTTTGCCCTCGTGAAAAGTGGGTTCGAACCACTGCATGCAACGACCGTCGTGGTGGACGGTCGGGCCGCGGCTTTCCTCGGAGACAGCGGGTTCGGCAAGTCCAGCCTGGCCGCCTCATTTCTCCAGGCTGGGCATCGCATCCTGACGGACGACCTGTTGATCGTGCAGCCTTCAGATGCTGGCCTCGTCGCGTATCCCGGGCCTCCGCGACTCAAACTCTTTGCGGAGATGGCTCGACGCCTCCTGAGTGACCCGGCCGTGGGTATCCCGATGAACCTCGGCACCGACAAGCTGATCTTGCCACTCAGCCCGCACCAAAGTTGCGCCGTACCCGTGCCACTGGCAGCCATCTACTCGCTGACTCCACCGAGCGAGGTCGCGGGCGCGCACGCTATTAGCATTCAAGTGTTATCAGGCCGCGAGAGCTTCCTCGCGCTGGTGAAGAACACGTTCAACCGCAGGTTGGTGAACAGTGAACGCTTGCAGCGCCAGCTCACTGCCATGACCCAGCTCGCGAATCTGATGCCAGTCAAGAGACTCAGCTATCCGCGTTTGCTCGACCGCTTGTCGGAGGTTCGCACTGCCATCGAATCAGATCTGCGCGGCGACGCGTGCGAAGCCATGGACGGGACTGCCGTGGAGCCTGCGCGCTCATGAGCGGCTTCGTCGGCATCCTGCACTTGGACGGTGCGCCGGTCGACCGCGCACTCCTCACCGCGTTGACCGTCTCCATGACGTACCGTGGACCAGACGCACAACGCACTTGGGTCAGCGACCGCGTGGGCTTCGGGCACACACTTCTGCGAACCGCTGACGACGCCGAGCGCGAACAACAGCCATTCACGCTCGATGGCGCGGTGTGGATCGTCGCCGATGGCCGCATCGATGCGCAGCAGGAATTGATCGCCAAACTGAACGCCCGCGGCGAAGCGGTGACGCGTGGAGCAACAGATGTCGAGCTGCTACTACGGGCGTACCGCAGCTGGGGCGAAGACTGCACGGCGCACTTGCTAGGGGACTTCGCATTTGCAGTGTGGGATGGGTCCGCCCGCCGCCTGTTCTGCGCTCGCGACCAACTGGGCGTCAAGCCGTTCTTCTACGCGCACGTCGGCCAGACGGTCGTCTTCAGCAACACTCTGGACTGTCTGCGTCAACATCCCGCCGTCTCGAACAAGCTCAACGACCAAGCGATCGCTGATTTCCTGCTGTTCGACGTGAACGAGAACCCCGCGA
>JADGRG010000082.1 GCA_017881145.1 Sandaracinaceae bacterium
GCCCGCAGAAAAAACCGCAGGAATACTCGCGTATTTCGAGGATTTTTTCGAGGACGAAAGCCGCTATGAGCCATTTTTCGACAGCTCTTCAGCTCAGGTCAGCCCTGCGGTACATGGCGACCACGGCAGCGCCGCCCAGCCCCAGGTTGTGTTGCAGCGCGATCTTCGCGCCCGGCACCTGGCGCTTCGCCGATAGCCCGCGCAACTGCCAGTTGAGCTCGGCACACTGCGCCAAACCCGTCGCACCCAGTGGATGCCCCTTCGAGATCAAGCCTCCGGACGGATTCACCACGACCTTGCCGCCGTAAGTGAAGGCGTCGTCGGCCACGAGCTTGTAGGCCTCACCGGGCTTGGCGAGCCCGAGACCTTCGTAGGTGATCATCTCGTTGGCGGAGAAGCAGTCGTGCAGCTCGACGACGTCGACATCCTCGGGACCTTTGCCGGACTGCTCGTAGACGTTCTGCGCGGCCTTGGCGGTCATGTCATAACCGACGAGCTTGATGCAGCTACGCTCGTCGAAGCTGCTGGGCAAGTCCGTGACCATCGACATGCCGATGATCTCGACGGCCTTGTCTTGCAGGCCGTGCTTCCTCACGAAAGCTTCGCTGGCGACGATGGCTGCGCCGGAGCCGTCCGAAGTGGGGCAGCACTGCAGCTTGGTCATCGGCTCGTAGACCATCTTTGCGTTCAGGATCTCGTCCAAGGTGTATTCGTCCTGGAACTGCGAATACGGATTGTTGACGGAATGCTTGTGGTTCTTCCAGCCGATGCGTGCGAAGTGCTCGGGCTTGGCGCCGTATTTCTCCGCATACTCACGCCCTGCGTTGCCAAAAAGCTGAGCGGCAGGTGGCGCCGACTGGAAGCCACGGAGCTCGACCATCAAGGCAAAGTGCTTGTCCAGTGGAACGGTGCGGTCTGTGTACTTGGTCCCGAGCGAGCCCTTCTCCATCTTCTCGAAGCCGAGCGCGAGCGCGCATTCGCAGAGCCCACCCTCCACGAATTGCTTCGCCATGAAGAGCGCCGTCGCGCCGGTGGCGCAATTGTTGTTCACGTTGTAGATGGGGATGCCGGTGATGCCGAGCTCGTAGACCGCGCGTTCGCCTGCGGTGGAGTCGCCGTAGCAATAGCCGACGGCTGCTTGCTCGATCTGGTCGAAGCCAATCCCAGCATCGGCGAGCGCTTTGGTTCCCGACTCCTTGGCCATCGCCGGATAGTCCCAATCCTTCGAGCCGGGCTTTTCGAACTTGGTCATGCCCACACCGACCACGAACACTTTCCGTCCCATCACACACCTCCTCGGGATTGTTCGCGTAGCGCGCTCGCTCTGCGCCGATTTTTCGACAGCTCTTCAGAGGCCCTGCATGGCCGTGGCGATGGCTTTGCGTGTCACTTCCATGGCAGCTTCGTCGTGCGCGAGCGAGACGAAACCCGCCTCGAACTGCGAGGGCGGCCAATACACACCGGCTTCGAGGAGCGCGCGATGGAAGCGCCCGAAGCGCTTGCGGTCGCAGCGCGTGGCGTCATCCCACGAGCGGATCGGTCCGGGACCGAAGAAGGGCGTCAGCATCGAGCCGACCCGCTGGACTGTGAGCTCGACGCCCGCCTTCGCCGCGGCTTCGACGAACATGCGCTCGACTTGCTCGCCGAGCTTCTCGAGCCGCTCGTAGACCTTGGGCTCGCGCAAGCGAGCGATGGTCGCCAAACCTGCTGCCATCGCCAGCGGATTGCCGCTCAGCGTTCCAGCCTGATAGACGGGCCCGAGTGGCGACACGCATTGCATGATCTCACGACGTCCGCCGTAGGCTCCGACCGGCAAACCGCCGCCCACGATCTTGCCGAGCGTGGTCAGATCCGGCTGGATGCCGAAGCGCGCCTGCGCTCCCCCGAACGCGACGCGGAAGCCCGTCATGACTTCGTCGAACACCAAGAGCGCTCCGGCTTCGCGCGTCAGCTCGCGCGCCAGCTCGAGAAAACCTGGGGCAGCCGGCACGCAGCCCATGTTGCCAACCACGGGCTCCAGGATCAGCGCTGCCACATCGTTGCCGCGCGCCGAGAAGAGCGCTCGCAGCGCACGTTCGTCGTTCCACGGCAGGACCACGGTGGTCGCGGCGATGCCCGCCGGCACGCCTGCGCTGTCGGGCTCGCCGAAGGTGGCCATCCCGCTGCCGGCCTTGACCAGCAGATAGTCGGCGCCGCCGTGGTAGCAACCTTCGAACTTCACCACCAACTCGCGCTTGGTGAAGCCGCGCGCGACACGCAACGCGCCCATCACCGCTTCGGTGCCGCTGCTGGTCATGCGCATCATCTGCATCGACGGGTAGGCCGCGCGAATCACCTCCGCGAGCTCGACCTCCAGCGGCGACGGTGCGCCGAAGCTAGCGCCGCGCTCCATCGTACGCTGCACCGCCTGCACCACGTCCGGGTGCGTATGCCCGAGGATCATCGGCCCCCACGAGCCCACGTAGTCGACGTATTTATGACCGTCGACGTCGGTCAGCCACGGACCGCTCGCGTGGGCGATGAAGACGGGCTCGCCTTCCACGGCACGGAAAGCTCGGACGGGTGAGTTGACGCCGCCCGGCAGGAGGTCTTTGGCGCGACGCAGCAGGTCTTGGGACGTAGGATTGGACATGGCGCTGCGGAGCGTGCCGCCAAGCCGAGACCCCTGCAAGGGGCAATCTTGGACCTCATACGCGTCGGGGAAATAAGGGACGGAACCTGCGTGTTGCGTACCCGGCCGGCGCCGTGCTAACGCCCCGGCCGCCTACGCCCAGAAACCATAGAGGAGCGCATGTACAGCGACGTCAGGGCCATCAACGAGCTTGTCGAACGAGAAAGCGCGTTCGTCGAGAATATCGTTTCGGAGGTCGGCAGAGTCATCGTCGGCCAGGAACACATGATCGAGCGGCTGCTGATCGGCCTCTTGACCTCCGGCCACGTGCTGCTCGAAGGCGTGCCCGGCCTCGCCAAGACGCTGACCGTGCGCACCCTTTGCGACACCGTGTCTGCCAAGTTCCAGCGCATCCAGTTCACGCCGGACCTTCTGCCCGCGGATCTGGTGGGCACCGTCATCTACAACCAGCAGAGCGGGAAGTTCACCGCCAAGAAGGGTCCCATCTTCGCGAACCTGGTGCTGGCCGACGAGATCAACCGCGCGCCGGCCAAGGTGCAGAGCGCGCTCCTGGAGGCCATGCAGGAGCGCCAGGTCACCATCGGCGACGAGACCTTCATGCTCGACAAGCCCTTCATGGTGATGGCCACCCAGAATCCGCTGGAGCAGGAGGGCACCTACCCGCTTCCGGAAGCCCAGATCGATCGCTTCATGCTGCACGTGCAGGTCGGCTACCCGACCCGTGACGAGGAGCGCAAGATCATGGAGCGGATGTCGCAGCATCTCCTGCGCGAGGCCGACGACGACAACATCGCCTTGCAGATGCGCGCCAAGAAGGTGGTCACGCCCTTGGAGATCCTGAACGCCCGCAAGGTGGTGGGTCAGGTCTACGTCGACGAGAAGATCAAGGACTACATCATCGACGTGGTGCTCGCCACCCGCGATCCCAAGCGCGCAGGCCTCCGGGACCTCGCCGAGATGATCGCACACGGTGCTTCGCCGCGTGCCTCAATAGCGCTCAACATGGCGGCGCGCGCGCATGCTTTCATGCGCCACCGCGGTTTCGTGACGCCGGAGGACATCAAAGCCGTCGGCCCGGACGTGTTGCGCCACCGCTTGATCCGCTCCTACGAAGCCGAGGCCGAGGAAATTACGAGCGACCAGATCGTGCGACGGATTTTCGAAGCCGTAGAAGTGCCGTAAGCGTCATGGCGCTCGACTTGGTCAACGTCATCGCGGGCATTTCGCGACGTCAAGGCGCCGCGAATTGGGGTTCAGCCGCGAGCGCGCCCGCAGCGACGGGAGGGAGCGTACTAATGTACGTGACCGACCGGAGCGAGGACGTAAGCCGCGGATGGACCCCAAGGCGCGGTGCCGCATGATTCCGCGCGAGATCGTAAAGAAGCTCAGGAAGATCGAGATCCACACCGCGAGGCTGGCTAACGACCAGCTCGCGGGTAGCTACCACTCCGTCTTCAAGGGCCGCGGCATGGCCTTCAGCGAAGTGCGCCACTACCAGCCGGGCCACGACATCCGCTTCATCGACTGGAACGTCACCGCGCGCATGAACGACACCTA
>JADGRG010000083.1 GCA_017881145.1 Sandaracinaceae bacterium
CAGGCACGTCATGGCTTCGACGATGGGTGCGGCACGCGGCAGCACGCAAGGGTCGTGTCGGCCTTGCGCTTCGAGCGTGATGGGTCGGTTGTCGCGGTCGACGGTGTCCTGAGGCAGCGAGATGGTGGCCGTGGGCTTGAACGCCACACGCAGCACCAAGTCTTCGCCGTTGCTGATGCCGCCTTGAATTCCGCCCGAGCGATTGGTGCGCGTGCGCGGTGAACCGTGCGGACCCGGCACGAATGCATCGTTGTGCGCCGAGCCGGTCATGCGCGTGCCAGCGAAGCCGCTGCCGATCTCGAAGCCCTTGCTGGCGGGCAGCGAGAGCATCGCGTGGGCGAGGTCGGCTTCGAGCTTGTCGAAGACCGGCTCACCGAGACCGGGCGGAACGCGCCGTGCGATGCAGCGGACCACGCCGCCCAGCGAATCCTGGTTGCGCCGCGCCTCGTCGATACGCTCGAACATGCGCTTGGCGGCTGCGGGATCCGGACAACGCGTGGGGGTTGCTTCGATGTCTGCGAGCGTGACCGTGGCTTCGTCGACGCTCGATTCGATGTCGTGGACGCTCTCCACCCACGCCAGCACTTCGATGTTGGCGATGGTGGCGAGCAGCTTGCGCGCGAGAGCACCGGCTGCGACCCGACCGATGGTTTCACGTGCGCTCGCGCGGCCGCCGCCTTGCCAGTTGCGGATGCCGTACTTGGCCTCGGTCGTGTAGTCGGCGTGCGATGGGCGGTAGATATCCTTCATTGCCGCGTAGGCAGCGGCGCGCGCGTCCTGGTTGCGAACCAACATCGCGATGGGCGTGCCGAGCGTCTTGCCCTCGAAGATGCCGGAGAGCAGCTCGACCTGATCGGCTTCTTGCCGGGGCGTGGTGAGCACACTCTGGCCCGGACGACGGCGATGAAGGTCGCGCTGGATCTCCGCGACGGTGATCGGAAGGCGCGGCGGGCACCCATCCACGACGACACCGACGCCGCCGCCATGGGATTCACCGAAGGTGGAGATACAAAAGAGTTTTCCGAAGGAGCTTGTCACGCTGCGACCAACCGAGACCAGGTTCGAGCTTGGATCTGCGTCTTCCGATGGCGCGCAGTATGGAGCAGGTGCCGCACCGCGTCGAGAGCGCACAGGCGCGGCTCATGCGTCGGCAAGAGAGCGCTGCTATGCTCGCGGGTGAACGCATGACCTTAACGCCCGATCACAATCCACTCCTCGATATCCAGCACCCGATCCCCTTCGACCGCATCGGCGCCGAACACGTGGCGCCAGCCATCGATCGGCTGCTCGCGGCTGGGCGCGCGAGCCTCGCAGCGCTGGAGAGCGCAGAGTTGCCGTTGCGCTACGAGAACACGCTGCAGGCGCTCGAAGATGCCACGCTGCCGCTCGAACGCGCGATGACGGTCGTCGGTCACCTGGAGTCGGTGGCCACCACGCCGGCCTTGCGCGAGGCCTACAACGCGGTGCAGCCCAAGGTCAGCTCGTTTCTTTCGAGCATTCCGCTCTCTTCGGGGATCTTCCGAGTGCTCGATGCGTTTGCGAAGAGCGACGCCGCGCAGCGCCTGGACCCGACCCGCCGGCGCTTTCTCGACAAGACCCTGGATTGGCTCAAGCGCGAAGGCGCCGGTCTCGGCGACGCCGACAAAGCACGTCTGGAGAAGCTCAACGTCGAGCTGACCGAGCTGACGACTCGCTTTTCCGAACACGTCCTCGATGCGACCAACGCTTTCGAGCTCATCGTCGAGGATCGAGCCAGTCTGTCCGGGCTGCCACAGCGCGTGATCGAAGCCGCGCGAGCCAGCGCCGAAGCCAAGGGCAACACCGGCTACCGCTTCACGTTGCAGGCGCCAAGCTACGTGCCGCTCCTGACCTACCTGGATGACCGTTCGATCCGTGAGCAGGTGTATCGTGCGGCGAATACGCGCGCAGCGTCCGGGCCCTACGACAACCGCGAGACCGTGGCGCGCATTCTGCAACTGCGGCGTGAGAAGGCCAAGTTGCTTGGCTACTCGAGCTTCGTCGATCTGGTGCTGGCCGATCGCATGGCGCAGAAGGGCGAGCGTGCCCATGCGTTCGTCGCGGACCTCGAAGCCCGCACCCGCGTCGCCTTCGAGGCCGAGAAGCAGGCGCTCGCGGCGTTTGCGGGCGTGAACCCGCTCCGTCCCTGGGATGTCGCTTATTACGCAGAGAAGGAGCGGCTCGCCGTTTACGCCTTCGACGAAGAAGAGCTGCGCCCCTACTTTCCGCTCTCGGATGTGCTCTCTGGTCTCTTCGGCATAGCGGAGCGTCTCTACGGGATCCGTGTCGAGGAGCAATACGGCATGCCGGTGTGGCATGAGAGTGTTCGTTCGTTCGCGGTCCGCGACGCGGACGGCCGGCTGCTTGGCTATTTCTATGCGGACTTCTTTCCTCGTGAGCAGAAGCGCGACGGCGCGTGGATGAACGGTTTTCTCACCGGCGAGTCGACGCCGGCCGGGCACACCCCGCACGTCGGACTGATCTCGGCCAACGTCACGCCACCGCTCGGCGACACGCCGCCGCTGCTGGGTCACCGTGAGGTCGAGACCATCTTCCACGAGTTCGGCCATCTCCTGCACCACCTCTTGAGCCGTGTGGAGGTCCGCTCGCTCTCGGGCACCAACGTGGCGTGGGATTTCGTCGAGCTGCCCTCGCAGATCATGGAGAACTTCTGCTGGGAGCGGCAGGCGCTGGATCTCTTCGCGCGCCACTACCGGAGCGGCGAGCGTATTCCGGACGCACTCTGGGAGAAGATGCGGCGTGCTCGCACCTACCGCGGTGCCAGCGACATGATGCGTCAGCTGGGTTTTGCCTCGCTCGACCTCGACTTGCACATGATCTACGAGCCTGCAGCTGATGGCGACGTGGTGACCTTCGCGAGGCGCGTCATGGGGCGCGATCCGGATCCGCAGGCGCTGCTGGAACGCACAGGACTGGTTTCTGCCTGACCAGCCTCTCATTGCGATTGTCGGCCCTACTTCATCGGGCAAGACCGACCTCGCACTGCGCATCGCCGAAACCTTTTCC
>JADGRG010000084.1 GCA_017881145.1 Sandaracinaceae bacterium
AGCTGCATGCGGGATAGACGACTGCTTCCCGGAAATCAAATCAGCTTGTCGGGTGTCGGCGATGGGTCGGTAGACGCCAATTGCTCAGACCGGAGCGGTCATTGGGCCGTTGAGGACACTGAGTCCGATCGAACGTCAGGTCTCGCGGACAGCCGAGCTTCAGCGCCTCCAGCATGAGGGACTGCAGTTAGTCTGTAAGCGGCTAGCCGCACCACCTTGCATGCGGTCGTGCAGCGGTGTAGCGGGGCTAGGGCGCGGGCTGCCAGCGGTGCGGCAGCAGCTCGTCGATGCGGCTGTTGAGGTGGGTCGGCAAGCGCTGCAGGACGTCGCGCAGGTAGGCCCAGGGATCGTGGCCATTGAGCTTGGCAGACTGTGCCAGGCTCATCACGATTGCAGCGCGCTGCCCGGCCATCTCGCTGCCGGCGAATAACCAGCCCTTTCTTCCAACAGCCCACGGGCGGATTTGGTTTTCGAGGTGGTTGTTATCGAACGCGACGTCGCCGTCGACGAGGAACCGACTCAGCGCGCGCCAACGCTTGAGGCTGTAGTCCAGTGCCCGTGCCGCTGCACCGCCATCGGCCACCCGACTTCGCTCGAGTTCGAGCCAGTCGTGCAGTGCGTCCCAGCGCTTGACCGTCAGTGCCTTCCTCACCTCGAGTCGTCGCTCGCTGCTCAGGTGCGCGATCGCCCGCTCGATCCGGTAGATCCGCTCGAAGCGCCGGACTCCCTCCACCCCGACGGGGCTGTCCAGCTCCTCGAACTTCCTGCGCGCGTGCGCTGCACAACCTGCTTCCTTGCGCACGCCGATCTTGGCCACCGTTGCGTAGGCCTTGTAGTCGTCGCACACCACCGTGCCATTCCACTCCTTGAGGAACTCCACCGGGTACTTCGCGCCGCGGCCCGCGCAGAATTCGTAGACGACACACGGCTGAGCGTCGAACACGCTGCGCGCGTAGCCCCAGACGTAGGCCTTCTTGGTCTTGCCCGCACCGGGATCGAGCATGTTCACTGGCGTCTCATCGGCGTGCAGCACCGGGCACGACAGCGCGAACCTGCGTAGTGCTTCATACAGTGGTGTCAGCGCCGCGCCGGCACGCCCTGACCAGGCCGCCAGTGTCGAGCGCGGCGTGTGCACGCCCGAGCGCGCGTTGATCTTCTCGATCCGGTAGTACGGCAGGTGATCAACGAAGCGGCTCACCAGCAAGTGGGCCAGCAGCGCCGCGGTCGGGATGCCGTTGTCGATGATCTGCGGATCCACCGGCTCCTGCACCAGCTTCTGGCAGCACTTGCAGGCCCACTTGCCCCGGATGTGGCGATGTGCGAAGAACTCCGCCGGCACGATGTCCAGCCGCTCGCTCACGTCTTCGCCAATGCGCACCATCGGCTTGCCGCACGCGCACGTCGTGTCTTGCGGCTCGTGATGATGTTCGACTCGGCGCAGATGTGCCGGCAGCGCCTCGCGGCGTGGCGTGCGACGTTCCCGCTCCTGACTGTCCTTGTCCTTCTTCCTGCCGAGCAAGGCATCTAGCTCGGCTTGCAGGCTCTCCCGGTCTTCGACCAGGGTCTCCTCGAACAGCTGGCGCTGCTCGGCCGTCATGCGCTCGCTGTGTGCGCCGAACTGCCAGCGCTTCAGTCGCTGCAGCTCGAACGTGATCTTCTCGATCCGCGCGTCCTTGAACTTCAGCGCCTTGTCCTGCTGCTCGATCTGCTCCTGGTGGACCTGCAGCGCCTTGGACTGCTGGCCAATGTGGCTGAGCATCTGCAGCAGCAGCGCGTCCTTGTCTCGAGGAGCGAGGCGATCAAGATCACCGGGCTTCAGAGCTTGGACATCGAGCATGTCGCTCATTGTGCGAGACAAGACATTTGCTCGTCATCCGGGCATGCGCCAATTGATCGCGCCAGTGCCAACTCTGCCGTCTCTTGCTACGTGCGCGTGATGAGCTGCATCTGCTGCAGCCGCTGCCACGGCAGGCCCACGACGAGTGCGTCGAACTGCGCCTGCGTCAGCGCGGGCAGCGCCTCGCAAGCCGGCGCCGGCCATACGAAGCGGCCCTCGTTCAGGCGCCTGGCTGCGCACCACAGTCCGAACCCATCGTGCACGAGCAGCTTGATGCGCGTGGCCCGTGCGTTGGCGAACACGTAGCCGTGGTGAGCCTGCGCAGCGCCGAAGACCCGCACGACGCTTGTCAGCAGCCGCTCGGGCCCGGCTCGCATGTCGATCGGTTCGACCGCCAACCACATCGCGTCGATGCGGATCATCGCAGCAGCTCTCGCATCCATGCGGCGCATTGCGCCGCCGCAGAGGACGGCCAGGTCACGACAACCTTGGTCGCACCTCGCTGCAGTTCGATCCGGATGTCGCTCACCAGCGCAGGCGACGGCAGTGGCAGCGGCACGAACTTGGTTGCTGGCGGCTTGACGCTCTTCGCAGCAACGACTTGTCCGACCTCTTCCCGCTCACCCTCGGCGTCCTTCACCCAACGACGCACCAGATTCGCATTGATCCCGTTGGCCATCGCCACCGACGCCGACGACACGCCTGACTTGCTGCACGCCGCCACGACGTGCGCTTTGAACTCGGCGCTGTGCTTGCGGCGCCGACGCCGTCCGCCGCTAAGAGCAACCGAAGTGTCCATTTCTCCACCAATAAGTTAGGTGGAGTAGTGGATCCTTGCGTGGCCGGCGAAATCAAGATGGGACGGCTAGCCGCTTACGTTAGTCTGAAGCCGAGATTCCGAGATTCGCCGGTGCCGGTGACCGTAACGTTCTGGTCGCGGACAAGCTCAAAGAGCAGCCGCCGACATTCCTAGCCGCCTTCGAGCTCGCTCAGGCCGGCGG
>JADGRG010000085.1 GCA_017881145.1 Sandaracinaceae bacterium
CGAAGCGCAACCGGAAATCTTTGACGCAAAGCCGCAAGCTGTCACCGAGCACGCGAATGCGGCGATAGGGATGCGGCGCGGGGCCGAGGCGCAGCACTTCTTCTGCAAGCACACGCAGCTCGAGGTCAGTGTGTTGTGCGAGCCACGCCAGCTGCTGCTGTGCGAGGCGAGCAGGCGCACCAGGCGGGTGGCAAGCACGTGCAGGTGCGCGAACAACAAGACGGGACCGTTCGCATCTTCTTCGATGGTGTGCAGCTGACTGCCAGGCCCTTCCCCAAGGACGACCGCGTGCGTCAGGCTGACATCGTGAGGCACAAGCTGCTCGGCGACACGCTGAGGGTGATTCAGCGCGAGCAGCAGGCGTGCGACCAGCGCGCGCTCGAGCAACGACGACTCACGCAGCGCGAGCGCACTCAGCTTCAGCACGCCATGAGCGATGCCTGGGCCGAGACGATCGAAGCCGTGACGCCGTAACGGGTCGACCCACAACGCCACGACTCCTGAAGCTGATCACGGCCTCCCGCGCAGGGTCCTCTTGTCGTTCTTCTAGAGCCTGAGAGCGAGGAGCCGCAGAGCCCGAACCCGACATCTCTACTTTGGCCAAGTACCCGACATTTCTATGTTGGTTTGACAAATTTTGCGGCGCGATTTGTGACTAGGGTTCACGCGTTCCGCGCGGCAGCGGTTCAAAATCGCATTCTATCGACTGTCGACAACCTGCAATCCAGCGCGGAGAATTTGTCGTCGGCGCGTTCGCGCATCCGGGATGCGGACTACGCTCAAAAGACGGCATCGCTCACGCGCGCTCAGGTCCTGCAGCAAGCGGGCATGGCCATGCTGGCGCAAGCCAACGCCGCGCCCAACATGGTGTTGTCACTGCTACGCTGAGCCAGGCGAACGCGCATGACGACGCGAACGCATGTTGCCTTGCCAGCTTTGCGCGGTCAGTGACTCGCGCCGCGCAGCGGTTGCAGCAGGAACGCGTGCACCTGACCGTGATGGACGCCGACGCCGGTGATCTCGCCGGCGTCGTTGATGGCTTCCGCGCTCTGCAAGGTCCACTCGTGATCGCTGAGCAGATCGCTGAGGTTACGCAGCTGTCCGGCGTCGTAGAGAAACGCGCGCGTGGTCGGGAAGCCTGAATCGCCCACGACTTGACCGCGCGCGTTGATGCCGCGCGCCGTGCTGTAGGCATCTCCTGCCAGCGCGCCGAGGTCGAGCGCGAGGCCGTCGGCGCCCGTGATGAACGCGCGCGAGCTCTCGAACGCGCAGATCGAAGCCGGCGCAGGCGCGCTGCCCACGACTTGATTCAGCGCGTTGATCGCGGTCGGCAGGGCGGCCTCGCCCGCGACGGTGAGCAGGTCGCGGCTGCCCAGGGTTGCATCCCAGATCCAGCCTGCATCCCCCGAGAACGAGACGCCCGTGCCCACGACGCTGGCGCGATCGTTGATCGCGAGCGCCGGTGCCGAGAAGAACGTGAGGAAGTCTGCCGGCAGCGGCAGCGGCTGCATTCCGTTGGTGGTGTCCCACAGGAACGCTGGGATGGCGAAGTTGCCGTTGGCGAGCGTCTGGCTCGAGAAGCCGACGACTTGGCCGAGCGAGTTGATGGCGTTGGCTTCGGTGAATCCGAGGCCGGGGCCTTCGAGCGAGCCGAGGTCGCTCATCTGCGTGAGCGCGCTCCACACGAAGCCGCGGTGCCGCGTCTCTCGCGTCTTGAACGCCGTGCCGCTGATCTGCCCGGTCGCGTTGATTCCGGTTGCCACGCTGTTGCCCGCGCCCGCGTCGAGGTCACCGAGGTTCTCGAGGCCGTGGGCTTTCGTCCAGCGGAAGGCGTGCAGGTTGCCGGTCACGTCGAGCGCGTAGCCCGCGACGTCGCCGTTGGCGTTGAGCGCGCTGCCCACGCTCCAGTCCCCGCCCAGCGCGCCGAGCTCGCGCAGCGTGCGTCCGCGAGAGACGAACGCGCGCGGCGCACCGCGATGATTGGCCAGCGTGCCGACCAGGTCGCCGTGAGCATTCAGCGCCGCGACGCTGGTCACGGGCTGCCCGACGTCGACGTTGCGCAGTCCGGTCGCGCTGTTCCACAGGAAGAAATGCTGGGCGCTGCCAGACGCAGCGGAGGATACCGCCAGCACGTCGCCCCGGTCGTTGAGAGAAAGCGCCGTGCTCGTGGTGTCAGCTGCAACCTGGCCGATGTCGAGCAAACCGGCGTTGGCGTCCCACAGCACCGCGTGCGCGACGAACTTGGCGTCGCTCGAGGTCCCGAGGATCTGACCACGCTCGTTCAACGCGATCGCCAGGCTCAGCTGGTCTCCCGCACGAGTCAGCGATGGCGCCGGTTGGTAGCCCGTGGCTGCCGTCCAGAGAAAGAAGTTGTACGTCGTGCCCTTGGTCTTACCCGCGAGCAGGCCCAGCACCTGACCCTGCTTGTTGATCGCGATCGGCGTGCTGCCGTCCGGCGTACCTAGGGCTTGCGGCTGGCCTTTGATCCACACGACGGCATGCGGCGTGGAGCTCGCGTCGGCAGAGTAGCCGACCACCACGCCCGCGCCGTTGATCGCCGTGGCGACACTCTCGAGGTCACCTGGCAGCGGCGGCAGCGTCCGCGCCCCCAGGCGCACGCTCCACACGAATGCGCTGCGCAGCGTGGCGCCACACGCGTCGGTCGCGCTCTGCGTGCCGACCACCTCGCCGTGGCTGTTCAGCGCTACGCCCGCGCCGGGCAGCGCATGCTCGGTGCCGTTGGACTCCGCGAAGAACGAGCCGCTGGCCGTTTGATTGTTCAGCGCGAACGATGCATCGAGGGCGCTCGTCGCCGATGACGCTTCGCCCAGGATTTCTCCTACGTCGTTGATCGCCGTGCCCCGACTCGTGCTGCCGCCGAGGCCGCCGAGATCGAGCACGCGATAGCGCGTCTGGGCGCGTGCGCTGCCGATGAACGCCAAACCAACCAACGGCACGACGCCGAGCAAACGCAGGAGCGACAATGGGGACATCGGGCCTCTTTCGTGGGTGCGCATCGCCGAGTGCGCGATCCCAAGCGACCAACCCAGCGTGCTCCCACGAAGGGCCCAGTCTCCAAAACGGAGCGCAGGACGGCCCGACCGTAGGCGCACGCTCCCACAGAGTCAAACGCACGAGGCACGGCGACTCGCCGGCACAGGGCAGGGCGCCGCTGCCCTCAAGGACAAGGATTGTTCGCGATGTCCGCGGGGATCGCGCAGCCCGTGCCGCTGCCGGCAAGCCGACAGCACATCCACACGCAGGCCGTGCCGCTGCTCAGCACGACATGCGCGGTGCTCTGCGAGCCACTGAGCGTGCCCATCTCGCCGGACCCAGTGTCGCCTTGCGTCCCGTGCCAGGTGAGCATACGAACTTCGAAGGGGGTATCGTGCAAACCGCGAACCAGTTTGTGGCGTGATTTGCGACTTGGGTTCACCGTTCTTCTGCGCGGCAGACCTAGCAGCATGATCCCGAAGTAGATCCAGTGCCCGATCCTCGTAAGCCACCGCATGACGGCGTCGCCGGGTGTGGATCCGATCGCTGAAAGAAGTAAGACGCCCGCGAGCAGCAGGCAGGTGAGGTACGCGCCCAGCACCTGCATCTTGTCGCCTTTCTCGCCCCGAATGAGCAAGAACGCAGCCATCGTGATCAAGTGAACGGCGCCTGCGCCGACGAAGGCCAACGCGATCAGAGTCTCACCGTGAGCGTGCACCACGCTCGCCAGCGGACCCGACAGCAGAGTCACGGTCCAAGCGAGTGCAGACAGCGCATAGGAAGCATGAAAGGGCTATCGGGCCGGCTGGATGTGTAGCTTCAGCCTGAGACGGACTTCTCGTCGAGTCTGAGATTGGCATCTTCTTAGCGCCGGAGGAATAATCCGGCACCGAGGAGACGCGATGACGAAGCGAGTGTATCGGCGGTTTACGGCAGAAGCGAAGATGGAGATCTTGAAGGAGGCCGGGCAGCCCGGGGTCACGGTGGCCAAGGTGTGCCGCAAGCACGGCATGTCGCCCTCGTTGCTTTACAACTGGCGCGCGGTGGCGCAGACCGCCGCGGGCAGCGCGCTCAAGCGTACCGACCGTCGCGGCCAAGCCAAGCCCGACGCTGAGGTGGCCCGCATGCAGGCAGAGCTTGGCGCCAAAGACGGACAAACCTCTAATTTCCCCCTCCCGATGTCAAGCGTCAGCCTCCGCCGCGTGCCGGCATCGTCGCCGGGAACCCCGCCTGGCACTGCACCAGCCACTGCAAGAACCGGATTGCCGCACGGCTGTCCACGTGCGTCCCCACCAGAACCCTTCCCTCACACCTCTGCGTCTGCTGCAGGCCGTGCGTGTCGGCCGTGGGGGCGTGATGGTGTCGTCAG
>JADGRG010000086.1 GCA_017881145.1 Sandaracinaceae bacterium
CCGGCGGTCTTGATCACGTCGTCCGATCGACCGACGAACCAGAAGTAGCCATCGGCGTCGCGACGCACCAGGTCGCCGCTCAAGTAGTAGCCACCCACGAAGCACTTGCTGTAGCGCGCAGGGTCCTTCCAATACCCGCGAAACATGGATGGCCAGCCGGGACGCAGCGCAAGCTCGCCGACGCCATCGGTGACCAGCTCCACGCTCTTGTCGCCGGTCCGACGCACCACGCAGGCTTCGACGCCCGGCAAGGGCCGACCCATCGAGCCGGGCCTGACATCGAGGCTCGCGAAGTTCGCGATCATGATCCCGCCGGTTTCGGTTTGCCACCAGTTGTCGTGGAAGGGTTGCCCGAAGGCCTCCTGGCTCCAGAGCACGGCTTCCGGATTGAGTGGCTCGCCGACGCTCGCCATGAAGCGCAGATGCGAGAAGTCGTGCTTCTTCACCGGATCGAGTCCCGCGCGCATCAGTCTGCGGATGGCCGTGGGTGCGGTGTAGAAGACATTGACGCATTCGTCCTCGAGGATGTCGTACCAGCGTTCGACGTCGAACTCGGCCTCGTCCACGACCAGCGTCGCGCGGTTGGTGAGCGGCGCGATGATGCCGTAGGAGGTGCCGGTCACCCAGCCCGGATCGGCGGTGCAGAAGAAGACGTCGCCGACGTGCAGGTCGAGCGCGTAGCGGCCGGTGATGTGGTGCATGACCACTGCTTCGTGCACGTGCACGGCGCCCTTGGGTGTGCCGGTCGTGCCACTGGTGAAGTGCAAGAGCGCAGGATCTTCCGGGCTGGTCGGGCCGATGTCGTAGAGGGGGCTGGCGCTTTGCATGAGCCGCGAATATTCGAGCGTATCGGCTGCGTGGCTTTCGATCTCGGCTTCGCTCACCAGCAGCACGTGGTGGAGCCCGGGCAAGAGATCGCGGATCGGTTGCACCTTCTTCGCGTAGAGCTGCTGTGTCGTGATCAGCACCTTGGCGCCGCCGAGGAGCAGGCGGGTCTTGATGGGATCGGGTCCGAACGCCGAGAAGAGCGGCGAGAAGATCGCGCGGTGTTTGAGCGTGCCGAGCGCGGCGATGTAGAGAGCGGGGATGCGCCCGAGCAGCGAGCACACCAGCTCGCCCTTGCTCACACCGAGACCCGAAAGCACGTTCGCGAAGCGGTTGGAGAGGTCGGCCAGCTCCAGGTAGCTGAAGGAGCGTCGTTCGCCGCGCTTGCCCAGCCAGCGGATGGCGACTCGGTCGCCGTCGCTTCCGCTGGCGTGGCGGTCGACCGCCTCGTAAGCGATGTTCAAGCCACGACCCGCCGGCAGTCCGCTGAGATCTGCGCGAGCTTTGCGCCACGAGAAGCTACGGCAAAGCTCTTCGTAGTCGCCCACGTTGGGCGCAGCGGTCGAAGAGCGTGTCAGCTTGTGGATGACCGGCAACGTCATGAGCGGAGAGACCTCCCGCACACGCACCCGGCCGAGCCGATCCCAGACCGCTTGAACCGTGCGCCGCGAATGCCTACACAGAATATGCACAGGCGGCGTTGCGCCAAGCCGGGCGGCCGAGACCGGCCGGCGACTACCGGTCTTGGTGGGCAGCGATAGCCGCCGGATGCGCACTCCGCTCAGCAGAGGCCGGCACAAAAAAGAACCGCCGCGCTCTGGTTGCCGAGCGCGGCGGTTCTTCAATGCAGAACGCGGGTGCTTACTTGCGCGTCGCGGTCCAGCGGTAGCCGGTTCCGTCGCTGCTCGTCGAGCTGACCTGCAAGGTGTTGCCGGTCACGCAATACTCGGTGGTATCCGACTTGCCCGTGCCGCCATCCGCGGTGCTGGAAGCGCCAGCGTCAGCCGAGCCACCACTGGTCTCGATGGTGCTGCCGCTGGTGGTGTACTTCTCGTTTACATCGTTCGACTTCGCCTCCGACTGCTTGCCCTCGCAGGTGGCGCCCTTGTCGGTGTAGACCATGCCATTCGGCTTGGATGTGTCGGCCTTCGGGCACGCCGCGCCGGCGGGTCCAAGGCAACTCTTGGGCATGACCTGCGTGATCTCGGAGGTCATCATGAGCGTGCCAGTGATGGTGTCGGCCGTGATGACGACGTCGCCGGTGATGTCGAGGCCTACCGAGAGGGAGGCGCCTGCGCACTGTGCGCTGGTGTTGGGCAGCTGGCTGCCGAAGTCCGCGCAGCCGGAGGTGATGTTCCAGGTGCCCTTGAGGTCGCCGCCACAGGCCTTGAAGGTGCCCGAGCACTGACCGCTCTCCTGCACTACCTTGCCGGCAGCATTGACCACGAAACGCACCGCAAACATCGTGAAGTGCGTGGTGTCTGCCGTCACCTTGCCCGAGGCCATCTTGCTGCCGGGCAGATCGGTCCAAGCCTTCTTGGCTTCGTCATACCAAGCGAGTGCAACCGTGGCGCCGGTGGGAATGGTCGCGCCCGCGAGATCGAGCTCGAGGCTGACGGGCTTGTCGAAGGTCTGGCCATCGGGACCGAAGACGACGACGTTGCCAGCCAGCTGCGAGGCGTCTGCCAGGCCCTTCTTGCTGACGACCTCAGCGGTGATGGTGGTGTCCTTGGAGAGCGCGCCTGCGGGAATCGAGATCTTGATGCCCGCATCGGCTATCGCAACCTCGCCGCCAGCCGCGGCTGTCACCAACTTCTCGGCCTTGGCGCCGACGTTCGGCGACTCGACCACGCTGCTGCTCTCACTGCTGCTGCCGCAACCAATTACGCCGCTGGTCAGCAACACCGCCGGCAATACCATTCGGAAGATCCAAGAACCGCTGTGCATCATCGTCTCCTTAAGTGCGAGTTGAGCGGACGCTCGACGCGTCGACGCTGTTGGTGAGGCACAATGCTACGCAAAGCGCGGCCTCGAAAGAAGACGTCGTCGCAACGCCCACGCCATCCCACAAGATGCGCGCAATACGACCTCGTCGAGCAGCCGCAAGCCGCCGATCCGAGCGCAGCTGATGGCTGCATCACGGTCAGCGGGCGCCAGCGTGATGCAGCCTGTTCAGCTCACGCTTTGGATGCGCTCCAGCAAGAGGCGGTTGAAGGTGTCTTCAGCCTCGAGGTTGGTCAGGTGCCCCGCGTTTGCAATCACGTGCAGGCTGGCGTGGGGGATTTGATCGGCCATGAGCTGCGCTGCGGGCCAGTGCCTTCATGTCCTCGCGCGTGAGCTGCTGGTTTGCGGGTGTGGCGCGTGTGCCGCAGTGGTTGCAGGGGTGTTCGGGCTGGGGCCTGCCGAGCTTGCCGCGCTCCCCCTCATGCGCCTTGCCACTTTTCCCGCTCTGCGTCTGCTCTAGGTTCGGGAGTGGATCTGGCGGCTCGATCGGCACGCTGCGGCACTCGATCGCGTAGCGTACCAGGCGCGATTCGGTGTTGAGCGCGTCGACCGAGAGCGCACGCGAGGGCACGCTCCGCTCCGACGACGCAGCCATGAACGCGCGCATGCCTACCTACCAGCCGAAAACGGCTTACATGTCCGCGCGAGCTCCGCGTTTGCTGGCTGGCTCTCGAGCGCCGACGTTCCTGATAGATGAGTGTCGGCTCTGCGGAAGAAGTTCCGCGCGATCGTTGATTGCGCCCCAGGCAGGCGCGGCGGGCTTGACGTGCCTTGGGATTCGTGGGCATCGTCGTGCACTTCGGGGGTACCTGTATGTTCGATCAGACACGTCTGCTAACACTGACTTTCATCGTTTCCACCTTAGCCTTTGGCTCACTCACTTCTCTTGGCTCACGTTGCAGGGCCCAGCCGGCGCCAGCTAGCGAGCCCCCAGCATCATCCGCCACCATCACGCCGGCGGCGGCTGCTGCGGCCCGGGCCCGACCTTCAAACGCCTCGGACTCGGAGGGGGCCGCGCCCGACAAGAGCGAGCACGCGAGCACTGCAAGCCGTGCCGGCATCGGGCTGGTGGCTGCTGCCGGCCTACACACGGGGTTGGCCTTGGGTGCGCGCCTGGGTCTGGGCGAGGTCGGACTCGAAATCGAAGCTGGCTACCAGCCGATCATCGCTGTCTGGCAAGAAGCCAACTGGCTGTCGGCCAAGGGCAACTCCTCGCATGTCGATCTCGGTTCGAGTGGCCAACTCGCTGCCGAGCTCTATGCCACGCCTTGGCGCCCGCAGAAGTCATCGGCGATTGGGCTCAAGGGCGGCTACCGCTACAACAGCATGTTGACGCATGGCTTCGCCGTGGCAGTGACCTATCTGATCGAGCTGAGCGATCACTTGGCGCTCGAAGGGCTGGCCGGCGGCTCGTTCTTTCCAGGCAGCGGGGACACGCTGCGTCGCAAGCTCGGGTTACCTTCGAACGCGCAGCTCGTTTACACCTCGAGCGCCCAGTTTTTCGAATACGGCTTCGAGCTGATCTATTACCCGTGAGCGCGGCGCCGCTCGCGCGCTAGGGCGTGACTTGCGGACGTGCAAGCGACAATGCGAAGGCGAGCGCAACCACCGCCGCGCAACCGATCACGTTGTACCAAAGGAAGCTGATGCCGGAGAGGCCGAAGACCAGGAGCACCACGGCCTGGCCTAGGAGGGTGGCGATGAACGCCGAGGTTCCGCCCACGCGCCGCGAGAAGAAGCCGACCAGGAACACGCCGAGCGTCGGTCCGTAGAAGAGTGAGCCCAGGATGTTCACGGCTTGGATCAGGTTGTCGAGGAGCGCAGCAAAGCCCGCAAAGCCCACCGCGAATGCGCCCCAGAGCGCGGTGAACACGCGTGCGGCACCGAGGTAGTGCGCGTCGCTCTGGTTCGGGCGGACCGAGATCCGATAGAAGTCGACCACGGTGGTGGAGCCCAGCGCAGAGAGCGCGCCTGCCGACGATGACATGGCTGCGCACAAGATCACGGCCAGGAGCAAGCCGATCAGGCCGTGGGGAAAGTGATCGAGCACGAAGCGCATGAAGATGTAGTCGGCGTCCTTGTTGTCGACTCCCGGGCGCACGCGGCCAATCAGAGCTCGGGTGCGCGCGCGCAGATTGGTCAGGTGCTTTTCACCCGTGCGCACCTGGAGACGCGCGCTCTTGGCTGAAGTCTCGTCGTGCGTTGATTCCGCCGCCATCAGCTTCGTGATCGCTACGCGCTTGTCGCGAAAGACCAGCGCCTGTTCCGCCTCCAGCTCTGCGACCTCGGCCGGCGCAACCTGCCTTGCCCGCTCCAGCTCGCTCTGGTTGAAGAAGAGTGGCGGCGCGTTGAGCTGGTAGAACACGAAGACCATCACGCCCACGAAGAGAATGAAGAGCTGCATCGGGATCTTGAGGAAGCCGTGCATCAGCAAGCCGAGGCGGCTCTCGGAGAGCGGGCCACCTGAGAGGTAGCGCTGGACCTGCGACTGATCGGTGCCGAAATAGGCGAGTGCCACGAAGAAGCCGCCGAACAGGCCGGACCACAAGGTGTAGCGAGTGTCGAAGCGTGGCGAGGGGTCGACGATCTGCAGCTTGCCGAGCGTGCCGGCCAGCGACACCGCGCGGCCCAAGGAAACGTCGCTCGGCAACATGAAGACAGCGTAGCCGAGCGCAGCAGCCATGCCGCACAAGATCACCGTCATCTGCAGCGTCTGCGTGCGCGAGACCGCACGGCTGCCACCGACCACCGTGTAGAGGATGATCACCGCACCGAGCGCGAGATTGGTGGTGGATACGCGCCAGCCCAACGCTGTCGCGAGCACGATGGCCGGGGCGTAGATCGACAGCCCGATCGATAAGCCGCGCTGCAAAAGAAAGAGGGCTGCCACGAGCTGCCGAGTCTTACGGTCGAAGCGGGTCTCCAGGTATTCGTAGGCGGTGTAGATCTTGAGTCGGTGGTAGATGGGGACGATCAGTGCCGCCAGGATCACCATCGCGATGGGCAGGCCGAAGTAGAACTGCACGAAGCCCATGCCGTCTTGGTAGGCCTGGCCCGGGACGGACAAGAACGTGATCGCGCTGGCCTGTGTCGCCATGATCGACAGGCCGATGGTCCAGTAGCGCAGGTCGGCGCCAGCGCGCAGAAAGCCATCCATGGTGCGGACGCGCTCCCGCAGCGTGCCGTAGGCGACGATGCCGAGGAGCGTGATGCCGAGCACGACCCAATCGAGCAGGTTCATGCGTAGATCCGCGTGATCGCCCAGAACACGGCGATCTCGACGGCCAGTGTGGCGAGCACCAGCACATAGAGCTTGCGGAAGCGCCGCGAGTCTTTAGCGCTTGCGTCCATACTCGATCAGGTTCGCAAAGAGTCGGTACGCGCCGGGCACGCCGGCAGGCACTTGTCGAAAGAGCGCAAGCCCTGTGTAGATGAACGCGCCTTGGCCATGCTTGGCGACGAGCAACGCACCACGCAACGGCATTTCTCCTCGATCGGAAAGGCTGAGCGGTGCGCGATAACGCTTGTCCCAGGTGTCCGCGAAGTAGAGGCCGCGCTCTTGTACCCAGCCGACGAAGTCCGCGGCGCTCAGCTTGTTTGGCTGCGCCAGGAGCGGATCTGCCTCCATGGTGACGGTGGCATTCTCGTCGGTGACGCGGCCTTGCGCGATGCTGAAGGGAAAGGGACCGAGGTCGGGCGGGGCTGGACCGATGCGAGAGTTGGTGTTGTATTGCACGACCAGCGTGCCACCGCGCGCAACCCATTCCATGAGCAGAGCGTGCTGCGCGACCAGCTTCGGTGTCACGTTCCAGGCGCGCACGCCGGTGACGATGGTGTCGAGACTCGACAGACTCGCTGCGCTGAGTGACGCGGGGTCCAGCGTGCTGACCTTATAACCGAGTTGATGCAGCGCTTCGGGGATCTCGTCGCCCGCGCCGGGGAGGTAGCCCACCTTGCGCGCCGAGCGGCTGACATTGACGCGCACCACGCGGGCCTCGGCGGGTGGCAGCACGGTCTGAATCGGAATGTGCCCATGCTCGATGCGGCGCAGGCCGCGGTCGTAGCGGCGCGTGTCGCCCTCTACGGTGGCCACAGCGCGCAGCATGCCGTCGGCTGCCGCTGACGGCGGCGTCACCACAAAGCGCACCTCGGTCTCGCCACCGGCCGCCAGCTCGAAACTTGCTGACGACGGCGTGACGACGAAGCCCTGGGAAGCTTCCAGCGTCAGCACACCTTTGGCACCTGCGAGCGAGCGCACTTGCACGCGCTGCTCGCGCGGCTTCCGATCGGGAAAGAGCAAGACGCGCGCGCCCAGGTCGAGCGTGAGTGCGGGTAAGACTTCGACCGTGCGGTAGCGCTCGCCGGCCACGGGATCCGTCCACTTGTAAGCGATAGCGCGCCGCACCCGCACCTCGTGGCCCGCGACTGCGAACACGAGCTCAGCCTCCAGCGGGGCAGGGCCTTCGGGCTCGCCGATCAAGCTCTCGTCGCGCACCGGGTAGCGCCCCGGCTCCGGCGGCAGCTCCAACCAGTAAGGGTTGGCGAGCAACGCATCGCAAGGCACCGCGAGCTTCTCGCTCTGCTCGAAGGGCTCGTTGTACGTCAGCGTTCGCTGGAGGCCGAGCTCGCGCCCCGGCAGACGCACGAATTGCAGCTTGATCGGCACCGGCCGACGCGCGAGCGCGCTCAGCGTAATCGGCAAGGTGCCGCCCTGCGCGACGGAGGGTGCGGCCGCCGTGACCTCGGCGAAGAGCCCGGCACAGGCCAGCACGGCCGCGTCGATCTCGGCGCGCTTCACGTCCTTCCACTGAGTCGCGGGCAGCTGGTCCACCGCATCGCGCGCTTGCAAGAGCGATGCGATCGCCAGCTCCGGTGTCGACGAGCCAAAGGCCGCGCGCGCACGTCGCAGCGAGTAGAGGACTTCGCCAGAGCCGGCAATGCGGGACCAATCGCTGACCACACCTTCCAGAGGTGAGTGCGTGAACGGCTCACCGGCGAGCAGCTTGAAGTAGTCGAAGTTGGGTCCGCGCTGGCGTGCCGCACCGAAGCCCTGGCTCTTGTGCATGCTCCGGCTCTCGGCCGCGATCTCCGTGTAGGAGCGGCCGAGGAGGGGATTAAAGGCACCGATGTCGA
>JADGRG010000087.1 GCA_017881145.1 Sandaracinaceae bacterium
ACAGGGCGCTCCAAGGAGCAGCTGGTGGCTGCGATGCGCGCCAAGCTCGAAGAGCGACCGGGCATCCAATACAACTTCTCGCAACCGATCAAAGACCGTGTCGAAGAATCGATCTCGGGAATCCGAGGCCAGATCGTGGTCAAGATCTACGGCGTCGACCTCAACTTGATGCACGGCAAACTGGAAGGCGTGCGGCGAGAGCTGAGCCAAGTGCAGGGCGCACGCGATGTCGAGATCTACCGCGCCGGGGCGGCCCAGCACGTGGTGGCGGATATCGATCGCGACCTGACGGCACGCATGGGGATCGCCGTCAGCGACGTCGAGGACGTGATAGAGAGCGCGTTCGGCGGCAAGTTGGCAACGTCGATCTGGGAAGAGGAGCGCAAGGTTCCAGTGCGCATCAAGCTGCCGACGCCCACTGCGGGCGACAAATTCTCGGTGGGACGCCTGGAGATCCCCGTAGACGGTGCGCGCTTGCCACTCTCGTCGCTGGCCTCGGTGCATCCGGACCTCGGCCGCACCCAGATCAACCGAGAACAGGGCGGTCGCTTCCTCGCCATCAAGTGCAACATCGACGGCCGTGACATGGGCTCGTTCGTGGCCGAGGCACAGGCCCGCGTGGCCAAAGCGGTGCAGCTGCCAGAAGGCTACTACCTCACGTGGGGCGGCGAATTCGAGAACCAACGCCGTGCCATGGCGCGCCTTTCGATCATCGTGCCGATCTCGGTGCTCCTGATCTTCGTCTTGCTCTACATCGCCTTCTCTTCCGCTCTGCCGGCCGCGGTCGTGCTGCTGGACGTTCCGTTCTCGACGGTCGGCGGCGTGTTCGCGCTCTACTTCACCCACACGGTGCTTTCGGTGTCCGCAGCCGTCGGCTTCATCACGCTTTTCGGCGTGGCAGTCATGGACGGCGTATTGCTCATCACTTACATCCGCGCGGCTCAAGAAGAACACGGCGCGGACAGCCAGGATGCGATCATAGAAGCCGTCTCGCGGCGTATCCGCCCGGTGCTGATGACGGCGCTGCTGGCCGCGCTTGGCCTGCTGCCCGCCGCGATGTCGCACTCCATCGGGTCGGACACCCAGCGGCCCTTCGCCATCGTGATCATCGGCGGGCTGATCTCCTCCACGATCTTGACCTTGCTGCTCTTGCCCACACTCTACGAGCTGGCCGACAAGTGGTTCGGCACCGGCTTGCAACGACGGCGTGCAACGCGCCGCGCCGCCCGCAAAGGAGCTTCGCAATGATGCGCAGCACCCTGGCACTGGCCTTCGTGCTCTGCTGGACGCCCACGGTGCTAGCCGAAGGGCTGACCATGGAGCAGGCTGTCGCGATCGCGCTCGCGCGCAACCATGACGTCATCGCGGCGAAGCTGGAGATCGAGAGCACCCGCTACGACAGGGTGCAGGCCGCGGTCTACCCCAACCCAGTCTTCAGCTACGCGCTCGGCAATCTGGTGTTGGGCAGCGCCAATCCACAGGGCACGCCGGCGATCCGCTCTCCGGGTCTCGTCGGGCAGACCGTCCATACGGCTTCGATCAGCGAGGTCATCGATGTGTGGGGCAAACGCAACACCCGCATTCGCACCGCCGAGCGCTCGCTCGCGGTCAAGCAAGCAGAGGTCGAAGACGCGCTGCGCGAGGTGGTCTACGCCGTACGCTCGGCATTTGCCGAGGTGGTGCGTGAGCAGTCGGAGCTCGCGCTGAGTCACGAGACGCGCTCGCGCTACGAGGAAACACTGCGACTATCTCGCTCACGCTTCTCCGCCGGTGACATCTCCGAGGCCGAGCTCCGCAAGCTCGAGCTGGAAGGACTGCGCTACCAGAACGACGAGGTCGAAGCGCAGACGCAGCTGGACCTCTCGCGCCAGAGACTCTCGGCACTCTTGGCGATGCGCTCGGCCGACGAGCTGCCAGCCACCCTACAAGAAGCCGAGACCGAGCGCAGAACGCGAGCGCTAGCGCCGCTTTTGGAGCGCGCGCTCGCGCAGCGACCCGATGTACGTGCCGCCCAGGCGGCCAAGGTGCTCTCCGCCGCGATGATCGAGGCGGCCAAGCGCGAAGCCTATCCGGACATCTCGCTAGGCCTCATGTACACGCACTCGGAGTTTCAGGTCTCTGGAGACAATCCCAACTCGCTCGGCGTGATGGTGTCGCTGCCTTTGCCCATCTTCGATCGCAACCAGGCCAACATCGGTCGAGCGCGCGTGGAGAAGCAGCGCACGGAAAACGATGGACTCCGACTGCTCCTGCAGGTGAGGCACGACGTCTCCGAGGCCTACGTGCGCACCGAGCGCGCGCAGAAGCTCTTGGCGGTGTTCGAAGGCGGGATGTTGGAGCGCGCGGACAGCTCGCTGCACGTCGCCGAGAATTCTTACAGAGCCGGAGCCATTTCGCTCCTGGAGCTGCTCGAAGCGCAGCGCACCTACCTCGAGACCCGGGCACAGTATGTGCGCGCGGGTTACGACTATCGCCAGGCCAGCATCGACATGAAGCACGCTGTCGGCGGGGAGTTGCCGTGATGAAGAAGCGTAAGCGTATCTGTTCGTTGATTGTGTTCTGTCTGGTGGCCCTGGGCTGCGGCTCCGGAGAGCCTGGCGGTACCAGCGCGATCACCACCACGGCGAAGGGCCTGGTGCGGATCCCCGAAGGCAGCCCGCAGCGCGCGTTCATCAAGGTCGAGTCGGTCCAAGAATCGGAAGCGGCCGGTGCGCTGACGCTGACCGGGCGGATCGCCTTCGATGAAGACCACACCCAACGCGTGTCCTCACCGATCGATGGCAGAGTCACGGCTTTGGTGGTGGAGCCGGGCGATTCGGTGAAGGCCGGACAACGTCTGCTCGAGCTCACCTCACCCGATGTCGGCCGCATCCAGGCCGATGCACAGAAGGCGCTGCAGGATCTCGGCGTCGCGCAGAAAGCGTTGGACCGCACTCACAAGCTGCGCGCAGATGGTGCCGTGTCCGAACGCGAGCTGGCGCTGGTCGAAGCCGAGAGCAAGAAAGCCATGGCCGACGTCGAACGCGCCACGGCCCAGCTCAAATCGCTCGGCATCTCCGCTTCCGACCCGGCGGTCAACGCAGCGCTGCGCGCACAGATCTCGGGGACCGTGGTGGCGCGCACCGTGCTCGTCGGCCAAGAAGTGCGCGCGGACGCAGCCGACCCACTCGTCACCATCACCAACCTCGAGACCGTCTGGGTGCTGGCGGACGTCTACGAACAAGATCTCGGCCTGGTCGAAGCCGGAGACACGGTCTTGCTGCATACCGTCGCCTACGCAGACGACACGTTCAGCGGTGTGATCGCGCACGTGGGCGACGTCGTCGACCCCCAGACCCGCACCGTTAAGGTCCGCTGCACCTTCCCGAACCACGATCGCCGCTTGAAGCCGGAGATGTTCGTCAAGGTCGACGTCATGACCAAGGCTGGCAAGAAAGTGATCATGATTCCCTCGCGCGCGGTGGTGACCGAAGGCGAGCACGCCAAGGTCATCGTGCAGGCCGAAGGCAACGTGTTTAGTGAGCGCGCCATCGAGATCGGCCCGGAGCGCGAGGGGAAAGTGCGAGTGCTCGGCGGCTTGCGCCCCGGGGAGAAGATCGTGACGGATGGCGCCATCTTCCTGGACGCCGAGCTGCGCGACTGATCCAGCGTGGCCGGGTGGGTCGCAGGGTGCGCGATAGGCTCTCCGCGCCGCGGCATGCGACACTGGGCCGGCGGCTTGCTTCGCCGCTTTGTGCATGAACGTGCCCGTCACTATTTCGATCACGGCGGTCGCTCGCTGGCGCGACAAACCTTTGTGCCGATGTAAGAGACGCTTTGCGTCGCATCGAGTCCAAGCGCCCCCCGTCGCGCGTTTCTTGCACAGCTCTGCGATCGCGTGATGCATTGGCTGCCAGAGGCCAGCGCCAATTGAGCCCGAGCAATCCGCTGCTGCAAGGCAGTTGGACTCGCCGACGGATCTGTGCACTTGTGCGGCGCGAGCCCACGGGCGTTGCCCAGCTGTTCCGGTGTACGCCGGGCTTCATTGCGCACTCGCAATCGGTGTGTCTCGACTCCCAGGCGCTGGCTTTCTACGATAGCTGAGCGCTTAGACCTTATGATCTACAAGACGCCGATGCCCCCGCCCGATAAACCCTTGCCCGGGGGTACGCAGGCGTTGACGCCCGAGCAGCGGGCGGCGCAGGCCACGCCAAGTGAGCAAGCACCAGAGGGTGTGCTGGCTCGGCTTGTGGACTTCGTCAGAGTGGTGATCGAGAGCATCGATCCCGCGCTCAGCCCACGCTTCCTGCTCGGCTCGATCGGCGGCGGCCTGCTCGGGATCGTCGCGCTCATCATCGTGTCACGCTCCGGTCACGCGCTGCAGCCTGTCACCGTGCGTCTGCTTGGCCCGGTCGCCACCGCAGCGACGCCGGCCGCGACCCGTGTGCGGATCGCCGTCGCACCGGTCTGGTCACCGAAGGCCAGCTTCAGCCACTACGACACGCTCGCCGCCTATCTCGGCACTCGCCTCGATCAACCGGTCGTCGTCATGCAGCGCAAGACTTACGGCGAGATCAACGAGCTGCTCGCCAAGGGCAGCATCCAGGGGGCCATCGTCTGCACCGGAGCCTACCTGCACGCGCTCCGGCACGGCATCGCCATCCAAGCTATCGCGGTCCCGGTGATCCACGCAGAGCCCTACTACTACTCGCTGATCATCGTAGCGGCAGCGAGCCCCGCGCAGACCTTCACCGACCTCGCGGGGCATTCCTTCGCGTTCACCGATCCCGATTCGTTGGCCGGCTACTTCGATCCCACGATGTTGATCCTGCACGCACACCGCTCACCGGCCTCGTTCTTCTCCCGTACGTTCTTCACCTACGGCCACGAAGAGAGCATGCGCGCGGTGCGTGACGGACGGGTGGAGGCGGCTGCCGTGGACAGCTTGGTTTACGAATACGAGTTGGCGCACAATCCCCCGTGGCAGGACAGCCTACGAGTGCTGCAGCGCTCGCCAGCCTACGGCGCCGGACCCGTGGTCGTCCCGGCCAGCCTGGAACCGGCCCTGCGCGAAGCCCTGCGTACCGCCTACCTCGGCATGCACGAGACACCCGCCGGCAAAGAAGTGTTGCAGGCCCTGCGCATCGATCGCTTCATCTCGCCGCCAGCCGGTCTCTACGACAACGCTGCGAAAGTCGTGCGCGAAGTCGAAGACCACGGAGAGAGTCAGCAGTGAAGCACGAAGCGTTCAAGCTGCGCACGCGCATAGGGTTTCACTTCCTAGGCCTGGTCGGCACCTGGACGCTCTTCGTTATGCTGCTGGTCGGCCACCGCCTTTCAGAGAAGTCACAGGAGCTCTTCCGCAACCAGGGCGCGGAGCTCGCGTATGGCTTGGTCGTGGAGTGCGCGGCGCTGGTGCGTCACGAGGAGTTCTCGTCACTCAATGATCTACTCCGGCAGCGCATGACGCGCGCTTCGGAGCTGCGCTACATCATCGTGCGGCGCCCCGATGGCGAAGTCGTTGCGAGCACCTTCCCCAGAGGCATCCCTGCCGATGTCATGCGGCTCAAGCACCCGTTGCTCGCGCTGCCTGACGTGCACGTGCAGCTCATCGACACTGAGCGCGAACGTCTCTACGACTACAACGCCGAGTCATCGGACGCCCAAGTCCAGATGGGGCTGAGCCTCACCTCGGTGCAACTCTTCGCTCAAGAGATCACCACTTACATGCTCTGGGTCGGTGTCGCAGCATTCCTCGCCGTGCTGGGTGTGACCCTGCACGTCAGCCGCCCGGTCGAAGCGCTGGCCACTGCCATTTCGACGCACTCGGACATTCAACTCCACGCACCTTTCGACGGAACGCTGGAGACCTCGGCCCTAGCCGGCTGGTTTCAGCACATGACGCAGCGCCTGGACGAAAGCACGCGCAGGCTCGATCAATCGAAGAAGCTCGCCTATCTCGGAGAGATCGCCGCCAGCATCGCGCACGAAGTGAATAACCCGCTCGGCATCATCTCGCTCAACAGCGGCTTCATCGCGCGACGTGTCTCAAATGGCGAGCTAACGGGCCCGGTGGCCGTAGAGGTGGAGAGGATTCGAGCAGCAGCGACGCGCGCGACCTTCGCTGCTCAACAGCTCCTGCAAGTGGCACGGTACTCCACGCGCAAAGGCGAGATGCGGCGCAAGCCGTTCAAGCCTCAACCCATGATCGCCGAGACCGTCGACCTCTTGCGCGATAGGATCCGAATCTCCCGCTGCAAGATGACCGTCGATGTGTCTGCGGACTTGCCCGCGGTTTCGCTCGACCAGCAGGGTGTACAGCAGGTGCTCTTCAACCTGCTCACCAACGCGCTCGATGCAACGCCGCCCGACAAGGACATCGTCGTCCACGCCGAGGTCACCGGCGGGAGCTTCACGTTCTCGGTCGCCGACCAAGGCAAGGGCATGAACGAAGAGCTCTTGAGCCAGGCGACCGAGCCCTTCGTGACCACCAAAGATGCAGGCAAGGGCACGGGCCTCGGCCTCGCGATCTCGGATTCGATCGTCAGGAGCCATGGAGGAAAGCTCGTGCTCGCGAGTCGACTCGGAGAGGGCACGACCGCCACGGTTAGCTTTCCGCTGGATGTACCATGAGCAACAAAGAACGCATTCTGCTGGTCGAAGACGACGACGACATGCGCGCAAGCTGTCGAGAAGTGCTGGAGATGGCAGGCCACGTGGTGCTGGAAGCCAGCTCTGCCAAAGAGGCTGGGCCGATCCTCAACAACGAGACCGTCGACCTAATCGTGACGGACCTACGCATGCCGGATGGCGGCGGTGAGGAGGTCCTACGAGAGGTCAAGGCCTTGTGCCCGGGAACACCTGTGCTGGTTGTAACCGCCTACCCTGCCGCTGAGTCAGCCATCGAAGCGTTCCGCGGTGGCGTGGCTGACTACCTCCTGAAGCCCTTCACCGCCACTCAGCTCATCGAAGCCATCAACCGCGCCCTGGCGGCTCGGTACGCCGACGACCGAGCGGAGCTTCTGCGCCACCTCGGCGCCGGCGCACCCGATCTGCCGCAGATGATCGGCGCCTCAAGTGCCTTTCAGCAGCTGATCGCGGACATCCGGCGCGTTGCTCCGCTCGACGGGGCCGTACAGATTCAAGGGGAAGCCGGCTCAGGCAGGCAGCTCGTCGCACGCGCCATCCACGCGCTCTCGCACCGAGCCGGCAAACCGTTCGCGGTGGTGAAGTGCGCAGGCGTCGCGGAAAACCTGATTGAGGCGGAGCTCTTCGGCTGCGAGAAGGGCGCATTCGCGGGGGCTACGTCAACGAAGCCAGGACCCTTCGAGACAGCCTCGGGCGGCTTGCTCTTCATCGACGACGTCGCAGAGCTCTCGCTGACGACGCAGGGCAAGGTGCTGCGGTGCTTGGACGAGCGCGCGGTACGTCGCGTGGGCGCGCTGCGCACACGACCGGCCGCGGTTCGCATCATCACCGGCACGCACAAGGATCTCGGAAAGCTCGTGGCCGAAGGCAAGTTCCGCCAGGATCTCCTGCACCGGCTGGCGGTGCTGGAGGTGCGCGTGCCGTCGTTGCGTGAAAGGCGGGAAGACATCCCCACGCTGGCGGTTCATTTCCTCGATCGGATGCGCGCCGAGACCAAACGCGATGTGCTGGGCTTCGACGAGGAGGCTTTCCACAAGCTCGTCAGCCACCAATGGCCAGGCAATGTGCGTGAGCTGCAGAATGTCATCCAGAAGGCTTTCGCAAGCTGCGCGCCGCCAGTGATCACGGCGACCGATCTAGTCCTGCGCGCCGGGGCCGGTGCAGCTGCGGACGCGCACCCGCCGATCTCGGTGCTCGAAGCGCTCGAACACAGGCACGTGAGTGCAGCGTTGCAAGCGCAAAAGGGTGATATGACTCACACGGCCAAGGTACTTGGCGTGCGCCGCACAACGCTGCAGCGCCTGATCGAACGGCTCGGAATCGTCGTCGACGAACCAGGTTGAGCGGTCGCAGCGGTCGCAGCAGCTAGGACGCGACTGAAGAGCTGTCGAGCTCGCGCGCGGGATCGTCATGGAACGCGCACCGCTCGTACGCCGCGCAGAGCACGCAGCGCTGGCGGAGTACCTGCCAGGGCACATGCTGCTTCCAGCCGACTTGCGCTAGATCATCGTGCGACGCGCCGACGGTGAGGTGCTCGCCGACACGTTTTCTTCTGGAATTCCAGGGGTTCTGCTGCACCTAGCCCACGACTTGATGGCGCATGCCGAGGCCGGCGTAGAGCTAATCGATACTGAACGCGGGCAGGTCTACGACTACAATGGATGAGCCACTTTCCTTTGGACCCGCCATGACGACGCACGAACGCATTCTCTTGGTTGAAGACGACGAGGACATGCGCGCCAGCCTCCGGCAGGTGCTCGAGAGCGCAGGCCACAGTGTGGTCGAAGCGGGCTCAGCGCGTGAGGCCGAGCCGCTCTTGCTCAACGAAGTGATCGATCTGGTCATCACGGACCTGCGCATGCCCAACGGCGGCGGCGAGGAAGTGCTCAAACACGTCAAGGCCATCACACCTGGCACGCCGGTGCTGGTGGTGACCGCGTATCCCAGCGTCGAGTCGGCGATCGAGTCGTTCCGTGGCGGTGTCGCGGACTACCTGCTCAAGCCCTTCACGGACGTGCAGCTCATCGCTTCAGTCGATCGTGCACTGGCCGCGCGGCGGGCAGGTGATCGCGCCGCGCTCCTGCGTCACATCGGCGCGAGCGTGCCGGACATGCCAAACATGATCGGCGCGTCGCCAGCGTTCGCCGCCATGGTGGCGCAGATCCGGCGCTTTGCGCCGCTCGACGGCGCAGTCCTCGTCCACGGGGAGACGGGGTCGGGCAAGGAGTTGGTCGCACGCACCATCCATGCATTCTCGCGGCGCGCACGCGGCGCGTTCGTAGTGGTCAACTGCGCGGCCATCCCAGACAACCTGATCGAGTCGGAGCTCTTCGGTCACGAGAAGGGCGCGTTCACCGGTGCGATCAGCACAAAGCAAGGCCTGTTCGAAGCCGCCAACGACGGCTCGCTCTTCTTGGATGAAGTCGCCGAGCTCTCGGCCTCGGCCCAGGCCAAGCTCTTGCGCTGCCTCGAGGAACGCGCCGTGCGGCGTGTAGGCGCGCTGCGTTCGCGCCCCGCCGATGTGCGCATCATCACCGCCAGCCACGACGATCTCGGTACGCTGGTGCGCGAAGGCAAGTTTCGCGAGGACCTGCTCTATCGATTGGCCGTGTTCGAGGTGCAGGTCCCGCCGCTACGCGAGCGGCCCGAGGACATCCCCACACTGGCTGTGTTCTTCCTCGATCGGCTGCGCGCCGAAGCCAAGCGCGAGATTGTGGGCTTCGACGAAGCCGCCATCGCCAAACTCGTGCACCACGGCTGGCCGGGCAATGTGCGCGAGCTGCAGAACGTGGTGCAGCGCGCCTTCGCCAGCGCGACGCCGCCGATCATCTCGGGCGAAGACATCACCCTGCGCACCACCGCCACCACCACCACCAGCACAGCGACTGCCACCGCAGCCAGCACCGCGGCGACTGCCACCGCAGCCACGATAGTCAACGGCGGCGCGTTGACCTCGGCGCTGGACAGCTTCGAGCACAGCCACGTCACCGAAGCCCTAAAGCAGCACGGCGGCAACATCACGCACACCGCCAAGACGCTCGGCATCCACCGCACCACGCTGCAGCGGCTGATCAAGCGCCTGGGCGCCGCCGCCGACGACACGACCTGAGCCCCACAAGTCGGGGGCGTCGCGGCCCGAAGGTGCCGAGCACCGACTCCGCACGCGCACGCGCACGCGCACGCGCGCCGTGAGCTGGGCGAGCGTCGATCCAAAGCCATCGGATGCCCGTGCAAGCAGCTGCTGCGGCGACGCAGCAGTGCCGCTGCGGCAGGCACACGCAGCTGCTGCGGCGGCGCTGCAGCCACACCTGCCCCGCCGCAGCCGCCACGACCCGAAAACCGCGGAGGACCTACTTGTTTCAACTCGCTGCGTGGATGGCACGCAACTTGAGTGGTTACCTGGCAGAGCGGCTTGTGGCCTGCCTAACCGCTTCGAGATCGCCATGATCACCATCGTTCAGAGTCTCGGCCTGTGGACCTGGGCTGAGCTCTACTCGCTTCAGCCGCCCACCACCGAGCCGGTCTCCTGGGGCGTGTGGGTTGCGGTCTACACCTTCTTCTCCGGCATCGCAGCTGGCTCGTACACGGTCGCTGCGCTCGGCTACGTATTCGACTACCGACGGTTCCGGCCGCTCGTGCCCTTCGCGCTCCTGGTGGCGGCCGTCGCGCTCATCACCGCCATGAGCATCGTTGGCGCGGACTTCGGACGTCCGGAGCGGACCTTCCACATCCTGCTGCGCCCCAACGTGCGCTCGATGCTGGCGTGGGTGATCGGCATGTACGGCGTCTTCGGCACCGCGCTGGTCTCGATGCTCATCGCGGTGCTGCGACCAGCCTGGGCTCGACGCGCCGCCCAGACCGGTGGGCGGATCCCGAAGCTCCTGTCCTTCGGCTACGCGATCGGCTCGGACGCGCCTTACGGCGGCTCGCTGCTCCTGAAGGTGCTGGGCATCGCGGGCCTCACCTGCGCGCTGGGCCTGGCGGGAGGCGTGGATGCATTCTTCTCGGTGATCCGGGGCCGGGCGTTCTGGCACGCCGGCTTGTTCCCCATCACGTTCATGAGCTCGGCTCTATTGTCGGGGCTCTCGTGCGTGCTGGGCGGCGCGAGCCTCTTGGGCCGCGGCGGCATGGCGTGGAAAAGCACGCTGATCACCCTTGGGCGCCTGGTCGGCTACGTGGTGATGGTCGACCTGATCATCCTGCCCGCGGAGACGCTGATCATCGTCAACGGCGCCATCCCCTGGCACTTGAACGCGCTCAAGGCGATCAGCGCGGGCCCCTGCCCCTGGGTCTTCTGGGTGCTGCAGGTCGGCGTCGGCATGTTCTCGCCGCTACTGCTGATCTTCCTGCCCAGGCGTGCCTCACTCGCAGCGGTCTCGGTGGCCTCGCTTTGCGCGCTGGTCGGCGCGTTCGCCCTGCGCGTGAACTGCGTGATACCGGAGCTGGCCGCGGGTGAGCTCTCTGTCGGCGGTGGCCACGCCGCGCTCCTGCCGACGCTCTCCGAGTGGTCGTTGGCCATCTTCGGGATTGCCCTGGCAGGGACGCTGACGTTCATCGGCAGCAAGCTGCTGCCCGTCTTCTCCGGAGATACGCCGCTCGATTTCGAGCATGCCGCGCGCGGAAATACGCCCAACTGGAACGGTCTGCGTCCTCATCAGCACTAGCGGAGGTGAGTCATGGATACCGAGCACGCACTCTTCGTTGCCACGGCAGCCGTCGCGTTCGGAGTCGCCCTGCTGACGGTCATCACTCAGTGGCTGAAGGCTGACGACGTCGCCGAAGATGTGGAGCTGGACGTACGCAATAACCTCGCGCACCTGCACTCTGCAGCCGCAGAGTCGCCCACGACCAGGTACGGAGCGGAGCTCGTAAGCGCGCGCACCGCCGACGACACCGCAGCTGACGGCGTCCGGCATGTGACCGGCAAGCTGGCCGAGGACGAGACGGAGCTGGCGCGCTTGTTCTTCGGCTGGGGCACGGCGGGCATGTTGGTCGGCCTCGGGCTCGGCGGCGCGATGGCAGGCGTGGTCGGCGCGCTGATCGGCGGCGTGGTGATGACGGCCATCGCAATCGGTACCGTGGTCGTGGCCGTGATCGTCATCGACCGCATCCACGCGCAAGCCGCCGAACGCCGCACGACTGCAACCGCAGCTGCCGCCAAAGCGACACCCGACGAGGCCCCTGCCTACGCGCGGACCCGCTGAGAGCAACGACTCTCTGTCGCGCGCGCACGGCAGGCGGTGACGCCTACTGTTTCATCGGGACGCCACCGACAGCACGCCTGCGCATGGACGTTCGGGGCAACCGACGCGGCGGTGGCTAGGTGTGGTGCCCAGCGATAACCCAGGACCGCGGTGCCTGCATGACTGGCCGCGCGCCGTTGCAGAGTGATGTTCGCTGCTGCAGCTGCGCTGCTGCGCGGGTGCTGCTGCGTGCGCGCTGCACCGCTGCAGCGGCGCAGCGGCATGCGCACCAAGAGCGCATCGGTTCCCCGCTAAATTCCCGAAGAAACCAGCCTGTGTGCCATCCACCGAGTGGCACGAGACTTGAAGTAGCAACGGACCAAGAGGTGCTTGGGCCATGCGAAACAAAATCAAACTTCCCAATCCTATTCTGGTGGGTTGCATCACCCTGTTGCTTATCGGCTTGCCCGGCGTGTTGTCGCGCGTGGCGAACGGTCAGCCACCAACTCCACAAGCTATCCCCTGGGGTCTCTGGATCTGCGCCTACACCTTCTTCTCCGGCATCTCGGCCGGCTCCTTCGCGGTGGCGGCTCTGGCCTACGTGTTCGACTACCGACGCTTCCGGCCGCTCGTGCCGTTCGCACTCTTGGTGTCGCTGGTCGCATTGATCACCGCGGTGGTGTTCGTGCTCGCTGACCTCGGCCATCCCGAACGCGCGTTCCACATCGCTCTGCGCCCCAACCAACGCTCGGTGATGGCGTGGGTGATCGGCCTCTACAACGTGTTCGGCATCGCCGTGGTCTCGATGCTCGTGATGGTCCTGCGACCGCAGTGGGCGAAGCGAGCTGACGAGACAGGCAACCGCCTCTACCGCCTGCTCGCGCTCGGATATCGCGGCGTGCCTGGCCAAGAGCTCGGCGACTCGGTGGTGCTCAAGTTGATCGGTATCTTGGGCCTGACCAGCGCGCTGGGTCTCGGCGGCGGCGTCGGGGCGCTCTTCTCGGCGCTCGGCAGCCGCGCGCTCTGGCACTCGGGCCTCTTCCCCGTCACCTTCATCATCTCGGCGATGCTCTCGGGCCTGTCCGCGGTGCTGGCCGGCGCGAGCCTCACGGGCAACGGCGGCCACGCGTTCAAGGGCACGCTGCTCATCCTGGGCCGACTCATCGGCTACCTCTTGGCCATCGAGATGGTGATCATGCCGGCCGAGGGTTTGATCGTCGCCAGCGGCGCCATCCCCTCGCACCTCACCGTCCTCAAGGCCATCGCCGCCGGGCCCTATCCGTGGGTGTTCTGGGGCGTGCAGATCGGCCTCGGCACCGTGGCCGCGATGTTGCTGCTCTTCTTGCCCAAGCGCGCCACGCTCGCCGCGACCTCGGTCGCAGCGCTCCTCGTGCTCGCCGGAGTGTTCGCCTTCCGCCTCAACTTCGTCATCCCCCAGCTCGCCATGGGCGACTTCGCGATGAGCGACGGCCTGGCCTTCTACGTGCCGGATGTCGAGGAGTGGCAGCTGGTCGTCTTCGGCTGTGGCTTCGCTGGCCTTCTGGTGCTGGTCGGCCGCTACGTGCTGCCGGTGTTCTCTACCAGCGCTCCCCTCGATTTCGAGCTCGCTGCACGCGGGGACACCCGCCGCTGGGCCGGTCTACTTCAACATCAGGAACAGTGGAGGTAAGTCATGGATACCGAATATGCCCTCTTTATCGCTGTCACAGCTGTCGCCCTCGGAACCGCATTGCTCGCGATGATCACTCAATGGCTCAAGGCCGATGACGCGGCAGCAGACGCAGAAATCGGCGTGCGCCTCAGCCTCCAACAAATCCATGACAAGGTTGGCTCCGGCGTCGAAACGGAAGTGGTGCGCAGCCTGACGGACGAGCCAGCCGTCGCGCAGGCGAGTGCTGCGCGCTTGGGCGACGACGAGACGGCGCTTGGGCGACTCTTCGCTGGTTGGGGTGGAGCCGGCTTGCTGCTCGGCATGGCGTTCGGCGGCTCGGTCTGGGGTCCGACCGGCGCACTCTTGGGCGGCGTGGCGGTCTCGACCCTCTCGATCGCTGCAGTCGTGGTGGCCGTCGTGGCGGTCGACCGAGTGCACGCGCGACAAGCCCAAGAGAAGCGCTTGGCTGCCGAAGCCCGCGCGCGTGAAGCTGACCCAAGCGCGCAGGGTGCAGTGCGCGTGACCAGCTAGTCGCTAGCCAAGCGACTCACACCTCGCACGGACGCTCCCCGGTAACCACCGCGGGAGCGTCTGCGTTTGTGGGGCCAGTGCCTGCACCTCACGGCGCTGCGTTGAGCGCATGGTCGATGATCAGCTCGAAGCCGTGCGGCAAGGGCGGTGGCAGATCGGCGTCGGGCACCTTCTCCGGAAGATACGTGACAACTACGAT
>JADGRG010000088.1 GCA_017881145.1 Sandaracinaceae bacterium
CCGTTCCGGTAGCAGGCCATCTGCGTGACAAGGCCGTTGTCGGTCTTGGCGAGATAGTCGCCGACCAACCCGTTCAACACCGCCAACGCCTTGTCGAGCTTGCCACCCATGATGCGCACTCTTCCTACGCGACAGAAGTGTGACGTGAAGCCGAACCATAGCCGAGCTCAGCGACGACGACACGCACTCGATGCGCCCGACAGAGCGCTTCTGCGGAGCGCCTACCCGAAGCCGAGCGCCGTGCCGACCTGATACACGGTGAAGCTAGCCAGCCAGGCGAGTGCAGTCATGTAGGTGAAGAGAAAAAGCGGCCAGCGCAACGTTCCGCTTTCGCGCCGCAGGACGGCGAGCGTGCTCATGCACTGCGCGCTCAGCGCGAAGAAGATCATCAGCGAGATGCCCACCAGCGGACTGTAGCGGTGTGGGCCGTCCGGACGACGCTCGGCGCGGATCTTGTCGCGCAGGAGCCTGCCGTTTGCGTCGTCGCCTTGGCCGATCCCGTAGACGACGCCCAGCGTGCTGATGAACACCTCGCGCGCGGCGAAGGCGCCGATCAGGCCGACGCCGATCTTCCAGTCGAAGCCCAACGGCGCGATCACCGGCTCGATGCCTTTGCCCAGGCGCGCGCCGTAGCTCGCGCGCAGGCGTTCGGTCGCAAGCTCGGATTGCAGCGCAGCGGCGCGTTCCGGCGGTGCAGCGTCGATCCTCGCGCTGTAGACCTTCGAGAGCTCGGGACCGCGCGGAAAGTAGAGCAACGCCCAGAGCACGATGGTGCAGAGCAAGATCACTCGGCCAGCCTCGGTGAGAAACGACTTGGCGCGCAGCCACATCTGCCTTCCGACCACCGGCAAGCGAGGCAAGCGATAGGGTGGTACTTCGAGCAGCAACGGAATGCGCGGGCCCTTGAGGACAGTGCGACCGATGATTGCCGCAGCACTGAGTGCGGTCACGGTGCTGAACACATACATGAAGAGCATGGCGGCGACCTGGATCGGTATGAAGCCAAGCACGTGCCGGTCGCGTGGTAACATGGCGGCGATCACCAGCGTGTAAACCGGCAGACGTGCCGAGCAGCTCATGAGCGGCAATGAGAGCATCGTGACCAGTCGATCGCGCCGACGCTCCAGCGTGCGCGTGGCCATGATCGCCGGGACAGCGCAAGCGAAGCCCGAGAGCATCGGCACGAACGCGCGTCCGTGCAGGCCGATCGCGCGCATCCCGCGGTCGACCAAGAACGCCACGCGCGACATGTAGCCGCAGTCCTCGAGGAAGCCGAGCAAGAAGAAGAGCAGCAGGATCTGCGGTAAGAAGACCAGCACCGAGCCGACACCGCCGATGACGCCATCAACGATGAGGTCGGTCAGAACGCCGGCTGGAGAGTAGGCGCGGACCGCGTCGCCCAGCCACTCGAAGACGTGCTCCGTGGCGCGGATCGCCGGCTCACTCCATGAGAAGAGCGCTTGAAAGAGCGCGCTCATCACCAGCACGAAGAGCAGCGTGCCGAGCCAGGGATGCAGCACGAAGCGATCGATGCGTTCGGTCATCGAGACCACGCGCACAGCCGGCTGCACCGCGAGCCGCAGACCGTCCAGCCAGCGCCAACGGGTGGCGATGATCTCGCTGTCGAGATCGCGACCTGCCGCCGCAGCGCTCTTGCGCAGCGCTCGGACCTCGGTACGCAGCGCCTGCGAGATGCCCGTGAGCTCGTCCTCCTCCGTGAGCGAGAGCAGCGACCAGAGCGAAAGCGCACGCGCCTCGCTCGGGCTGGCGGCATCGACCAGCGGCAGGAGCTCTTCGAGGTCCGCTTCGAGCGCAGCGGGATAGTCGAAGCGCAGACGGTTTTGGCCCAACTCAGGCTCTGCGAGCACTTTCGCGAGCGTGGCCCGGAGGCTGTCGAAGCCTTCACCAGTGCGTGCGCTCAGCGCCACCACCGGTACGCCGAGTGCCTTCTGCACGCGCGCAACGTCGGGCGCCCGGCCGGCAGCGCGCGCGGCGTCCATCAGGTTGAGGCCGACAACCACGCAGTGACCGGCTTCGAGGAGCTGGGCGACGATGTAGAGATTGCGGACGAGCTGGGTGGCATCGACCACGATCACGATCACGTTCGGACGCTCACCATCGAGGCCGAAGACGGCGCGCATCGCGAGCTGTTCTTCATGCGAGCGCGCGGTGAGCGAATACGCACCGGGGATGTCGATCACCTCGACTTCGCCGGAAGCGAGTCGAATCCGCCCGACCTCACGTTCCACCGTCACGCCCGGATAGTTGACCACGCGCGCGCTACTTCCCGTCAGCCGATTGAAGACGCTGGTCTTGCCGGTGTTGGGGTTGCCCGCGAGCGCGACTATCGGGGTGGTCATGCCGACCTCTTGAGCTCCGCGACCTCGGCTCTCTCTATTGCAGCGGCCGACGTGATGGAGATCAGCTCGGCCTCGGCTTTGCGAATCGAAAAGCGACAGCCGCGGATCTCCAGCTGCAAGGGATCGCCGAGCGGTGCGACTCCCAACACGATCACCTCGACTCCAGGTAGAAAACCCAGCTCCAAGAGCCGCCGCCGATATGCAGAGTCGCCGCCAACAGCGGCAATCCAGACGGGCTTTCCATGGGGAGCTTGGGCGAGGTTCTCCATACTGCTTACTCGATGGGCTCTCTCTCACTCACAACGCATGGCCGAGGATGGTCTTGACGACCCAGGTCTGTGGCGTGGCAGCAGAGAGCGCTCTGCCCACACCGATGTTGAGCTCCCAGCCACTGCCATCAGCCTGCGCATGGTCCTCTGGCTCCAGATCGAAGACCGCGAAGAGTAGATGTTCTTGCTCTCGCAAAGGTGAAAAGCCCCGGTCGAAGCGACCAAGCCCCGCGTAATACTCGACGCCGAGCGCAAAGCCATGGTCGACGTGCACTTTGCCTTTCAACGCGGGCTCGAAGTCGGGCTTGCCCGCGGTCTTGCCGGTCAAGGCAAAGCCAAAGATCGGGTTGAACGTCGCCGCAAAGCGGCCGAGCGCAACGCCCACGATCGGTCGAAACTCGTTGGCCCAGCCAGCTTCTTCCACGCGCAATGGCACTCTGCCCAACTCCACGTTGATGCCGAGGATCAGCGGCAACTTCAAGCGCAGAGGCGCGACGAACTTGGCGCGTAGCTTCCAACCGGCAAAGTGCACACCATCGTAAGGCGATTGCATGCCCTGCAGGTAAGCCCCGAGCTCCAACCAGTCAGCCACGCCAACCGCTGGCTCCAACGTGAAGCGCAACGCACGGTTCGCAGGGGTCTCGCCCGGGTAGGTCGGAGCCCGCTGACCCAGCAACGTATAGTTGCTGTGTAGCTCGCAGCTCACCTGCCCCGGATCGTTGTGCTCGCCCTGGTACACCTGGATCTCGAACGCGTCCATGGCCCGCGCAGAGCCCGCGCAGGCAGCCACCAACAGGCTCGACAAGACGGCAAAGCTTCTCAACGACACGAGGCTCTCCGCAGCTAACGGCGGCGCGGCTGGCACGGGCGTGCACCAGCTCTCCGCGTCCCAAGAGCCATCCCAGCTTCCAAGAAGGCGAACATCGCGCTCCCGGACCGCCGCATTGGCACATCCGGAATGTGGCCTAAATGAAAACGGTTTTCAATATCGTTTTAGAAAAACGTGTAAGCAGCGGTAATCATTAGAGAGTGATTGACGCTGGAGGAGAGAGGACCGCCTCGTCTCCAGCACAAGTGTGCCGAAGAGGTAGGGCAGCTCGACTTCACTGCGTCCAGAGCAGAGCAAATCCAGGAAAAGCGCCTGCGCCACGTCCTGCGCGTCGGCTCGGCTTGCGAGCAGACGCTGCGCCTTGCGAACCAGCGCAGGTCCGTAGCGAAGGGAGATGTCCATGCCGTCAGCGGCATACTCCCGCGAGCTTGCGAACGAAGCCACAATCCGTGTCCTCGGTGCCTCCGCAGCTCTCCGCGTCGCAGCGCAGGAAGCATTGGCTCTTGGGCACCTCGCAATGCGCAGAGCGACAGTCTTCGTCGGCGTTGCAGGCAGCGCCGCTTTTGTGGCTCTTGGCGCCTTCGTCGCAGAGCGACGGCAATACCGTGAGCCACTGGGCCTTGCCCTGCGAGCAGAGCTTGCCCGAGGCGCATGGCTGCTCATCGCAGCACTCCGAACAAGCGCCCTTGCAGCACACGGCACTCTTACACTCCGCGCCTTCTGCGCAGATCTCTCCGAGCAGGCGCTGCGGCGGCGGCAGGCATGTGCGCGCGGCGCCGGTCGGAAACACCCGGACGCCGCAGACTTCGCCCGACCCACATTGCGCGTCGCTCTTGCATTGCGCACAGCTTGCGTGGGTGCCCGGCACGGCGCCGAGACAGAGACCGCTTTCACATGCGCCGTCAGCGACACACCACGCGCCGGGCTGTCCCGAAGCGTTCTTCACGCATGCGCTCCGAGCGCCGACCGCATCCACAGCGACGCCGCAGACTTCGTTGGTGGCGCAAGCGCTTGCGTCTGCGCACTTGCCGCAAGCGAGGTGTGGCGCAAGCTGGCGCGAGAGTGCGGCCGACAAACGCAGCGCCGAACCCTTGGCGAAGATCTGCTCGGAGAAGCCGAAGTCCTGCAAGCGACGCGTATCGTCGTCGTGCGCGAAGCTGCCG
>JADGRG010000089.1 GCA_017881145.1 Sandaracinaceae bacterium
ACCAGGTTCCACTTCGAAGGCACGGTGACTGCCGACTACAACAAAATCACCCACCAGTTCATCGGCGGAAAATGGACCGTGGCGGAGCCCAAGGTGGACGGCGGCGTCCCGCTCCTCTCGTTCGGCGGCAGCGGCGACTGGAGCGCCAGCTGGAAGCCGTGAAGGCCGGGGTGACGTGAGATCGGGTTTTCGATCCGTCTTACACTGGAGTCTCCTCGGTCTTGACCAAGTGCGCTACTTGCTCGACTACGACCTAGCGCTGTGTAGACGGAACCTGTTCGGTCCATGCGGGCGCGCCGCGCTGCGCACCGTATACTGCCGCCGTGTCTCAGAAGATCGCGATGATGCATACGACCGACCCCGCCGAGCGAGCGCGCTTGCGGGACTTCCTCGGCGTGTTTCGCTACACGGGGCGCGCGCTGCGGCTCTCCTGGGCAACCAGCCGCACGGTGAGCGCCTGGCTGCTGCTCCTGAGCACGGTGGCGGGCCTACTGCCTGCCGCGATCACCTACGTCGGGAAGCTGATCGTGGATGCGGTGGTCAAGGCCGCAGCCCACGGCGGCGGTGATGCGACGTCGCGGGCGCTTGGCTATGTGGCCGTGGAGCTGGGCCTGGTGGTGTTGCTCAGCGCTGCGCAAAGGGGCTTGTCGGTCTGTGAGGGGCTCTTGCGTGCGCTCCTCGGTCAGCGCGTCAACGAGATGATTCTCGAGAAGGCGTTGACCCTCCGTCTCGCCGACTTCGAAGACTCCGAGTTCTACGACCGCATGACTCGCGCTCGCAGGGAAGCCTCGTCGCGTCCTTTGAGCCTGGTGAAGCGCGCGTTTGGCTTGGTGCAGAACGCGGTATCCATCGTGGTCTACGGCGGGCTCCTGCTGCGTTTCTCGGTGTGGGCCGTCCTGGTGTTGGCGCTGGCAGCAGTCCCGGTGTTCGTGGTCGAGACGCGCTTCTCCGAGGACGCCTTCCGGCTCTTTCGTTGGCGTGTCCCCGACGCGCGCAAGCAGACCTACCTCGAGACCTTGCTGGCCCGCGAGGACCACGCCAAGGAGGTCTCACTCTTTCGGCTCGGGCCTCTGCTCTTGCGCCGCTATCGAGAGATCTTCGAGAAGCTCTTCGGCGAAGACCAAGCGCTCTCACTGCGTCGCGGCGCGTGGGGCTTCGCCCTGGGGCTTCTCAGCACGCTGGCGTTCTACGGCGCGTATGCGTGGATCGTGTCACGCGCGGTCGTTTCCGCCATCACGCTCGGCGATATGACGATGTATCTCCTGGTCTTCAAGCAAGGTCAGAGTGCGCTGACGGCCATTCTCGGCGCGATCGGTGGCATGTATGAGGACAACCTCTACCTCTCGAACCTCTACGAGTATCTGGAGCACGACACCAAGCACGCAGAGGGCACCGCCACCGAAGGGCCCGATCCGAGCGACGGCATCCGCTTCGAGCACGTCAGCTTCTGCTACCCCGACGCAACGACGCCTGCACTGCGCGACGTGACCCTGCACATTCCGCGCGGCGGCAAGCTGGCGTTGGTCGGCGAGAACGGAGCTGGCAAGACTACGCTGATCAAGCTGCTCACCTGTCTCTATGAACCCACCGAAGGGCGCGTGGTGCTGGATGGTCTCGACGTGCGGCAATGGGATCAAGGTGCATTGCGTAGACGCATCGGCGTGATCTTCCAGGACTTCATTCGTTATCAGTTTCTGGTGGGTGAGAACATCGGAGCTGGCGACGTCGACGCCTTCGACGACGAAGCGCGCTGGCACCGCGCTGCCGAAAAGGGCATGGCCGACAGCTTCGTGCAGCGCTTGCCGCAAGGCTACAAGACGCAGCTCGGGCGCTGGTTCAAAGGCGGGCAAGAGCTTTCCATCGGGCAGTGGCAGAAGATCGCGCTCTCGCGCGCCTTCATGCGTGAGAGCGCCGACATCCTGGTGCTCGACGAACCCACCGCAGCCATGGATGCGCAGGCCGAGGCGGAGATCTTCCAGCGCTTTCGCGCGCTGGCTGAGAACCGCATGGGCATCGTGATCTCGCACCGTTTCTCGACCGTGCGCATGGCGGATCAGATCGTGGTGCTGGAAGGCGGCTCGATCGTCGAGCGCGGCACTCACGAAGAGCTGATGGCGGCGACCGGTCGCTATGCGCACCTCTTCAATCTGCAGGCCGCCGGCTATCGCTGAAGTGCGCAAGGCGCCGCGCGTTGTCGGAGCTGCGGTGGTGTTTGTCTCCGCGAAGACTTTGAAGCGCGGGCCACATGCGGTACTTTTGCGTTCACGCACTAACGCGGGGAGCTTGCATGCATTTCAGGATCGCGCTTGCGTTGTGCTTGCTGGGAGTCGTCGCCTGCGGCCAGAGCCGAAGCAGTAGCGCCACGAAGGCGGACGCCGCGGTCGCGGTCGATAATAGTTGTCGACCCGTCGGCCAAAGCGTGCCGTGCACGGGTCCCGCTGGCTGTCAGGGCGGACAGGTCTGCGGTGCCAACGGCGCGTACGGAAAATGCGACTGCGGCACCGCAGTCACCGTGCCGACCTGCAGCCCCGTCGGCACGATCGCGGTCTGTCAGGATGCAGCAGGCTGCGTCGGCGCTCAGGTCTGCAATCCGGATGGCACGTTCACCGTCTGTTACTGCGGCGTTCCGCCGACCGACGCTGGCGTGTCTGACGCGTCGACCGCGCCAACCACCCTCAAGGTCGACGCGCCTGTCGCCGATGCCGTGCTGAAGGGCACGGTCACGTTCTCGGGCACCACTACGGGCAGGGTTCAGGATGTGAGCGTGTCCGTCGCAGGCGGACCCTTCTTGCCGGCCGAGGGCACGGGCAACTGGAAGCTCTCCTACGACACGCGACATCTGGCCAACGGTTCGGCGTCCCTCATCGTCTGGGCGCACGGCGTGGGTGTCGCCGACAGCAGCGTGGTTGTCCCGGTGTGGATCGACAACCTCGATCGCTTGGTCGGCGTCTGGAAGGTCCGCTCGGGCGCTCATGCCGGCTGTGTCGTCTACTTCTTTCCCTCCGGGGCCATCAGCGACGCGTGCAGTCTGACTTCGTCCGGCGCGATCTCCTGGTCGCCTGAAGCCGGGGATCTCGTCAGCGTGCACACCCAGACCGGCACGCAGGCGTTGTCGGTGAAATGGCTCGGTGCGCGCGGCCCGATCCGCTTCTTGGCACCCAACAACGAGTTTGTGACGCTCGATCTGGTGCAGAGCCTCGATCCATTCAGCTCCACCATCTCCGATGGCGGTGTTGGCGACGGCGGCTGACGCTGACGGTTCGTTTGAACGCCACGACAGCTTCTTGCGAGTGGACTGTCCAAGCGCCTTGCGCTTGCTGATAACCCGTTGAAAATTGCAGCCTTTGGCGGCGGTGCCCGAGCTTGCCACGCTTGACCCTGGTTGGGGTGCGTGCTAGATGGGCGCCGCGCTTTCGGATAGGAGGGCGTGCCGGACGTGTTACTCGGACCCCGAGGCGGAAGGCGGCTCAATGCGGCGGCGCGACTGGCGTCGGTCGGCATTGAGTTCTCCGTGTCCACCATCGTGGGCTTGCTTGGCGGGCAGTGGCTCGACAAGAAGCTCGGCACGCAACCCTATCTGATGCTCGTGGGCCTCGTTGTGGGCATCTTCGCGGGTGGGCGCAGTCTGCTCGCAGCAGCGCGCAAGGCGAACGCAGACCAGAAGCAGAACGATGACTAGAGCTTCCGCCGATCGCATGACTGTCTTCGTCGCGGCCTTCGGGATCGCGGTCACGGCGATCTGCTATTTCGTGGCGGGACGAGCTGCGGCCTACAGCACCGGCACCGGAGCTGGCGTCGCGCTCGCGAACTTCCTCTTGCTGCGGGCGATCGTGGTGCGGGTGGTCGAGGGCGACATGCATCGCAAGGCCGGCCTGCTCGGACTCATCTTCCTCAAGATGGGCGCCCTGATGTGGCTGGTGTATTGGGTGGTCGCCAAGCACTGGGTCGAACCGATCGCCTTTACGGTTGGTTTGAGCAGCTTGGTGGTCGGCCTGATCGTCTCCTCGTTCCTCGCCATCAACCCAAAATCCCTTTCGGACAACCCAAGCAGCGAGTCCTGACATGCCGCACGGAGAGTCTTGGTTCAGTCTCTTGCCCTTCCACGAACGCTTCTTGGCGTTCGCGAAGATCTTCGGCAAACCGTTCCGCGAGGACGGCCTGACCTGGTATGCGCACGAGCAGCCCGGGGTTCAGCACATCTATGCGGCGCTCTTGGTGCTGCTCTTGCTCGCCGTGATCGGCGTCATCACCGACACCAGCATCCGCGACGCGAAGAACGATCTCCTGCCCCCCAGCAAGCTCACGGTCCGCAACTTCGTGGAGCTCCTGGTCGGTGCCTGCTTCAAGATGATGGCCGACATCATGGGCGACAAAGCGGCGCGCTACTTCCTGCCGTTGATCGGCACCTGCGCGTTCTTCATCCTCTTCTCCAACGCGCTCGGTTTGGTGCCCGGCTTCCTGCCGCCCACTGCCAACTTCAACACCACGCTTGGCTGCGGCTTGGTGATCTTCTGCTCGACCCACATCTACGGTCTCAAGGTCAACGGCTGGAACCACATCAAGCACCTCTTCGGGCCGATCTGGTGGCTGGCGCCATTGATGTTCGTGATCGAGTTGGTCAGCCACATCGCGCGGCCGATCTCGCTCGGCATTCGTTTGATGGCCAACATGACCGCGGATCACATGGTGCTGACCATCTTCCTCGGTCTGGTGCCCTGGCTCGTGCCGCTCCCCATGTATGTGTTGGGTGCGGTGGTCGTGGCGGTGCAGGCCTTCGTGTTCAGCCTGCTCTCGACGGTTTACATCGGCATGGCCATCGAGCCTGCGGAGCACCACTGAAGACAGAGACGTTCTGAGATTTCGTCGGGCACGGCCCGATTTTGATGCCCGACCAAGCGGGTTAAGGAGACTTGCGATGAAGAAGACGTGGCTTCGTTTGTTGTCGTTCTTTGCGCCGCTGCTTGCGACGGCGACGGCCTTTGCCCAGGACAGCGCTTCCAACCAGCAGGATGTCGGCAAGTTCGCAGCGCTGGCTGCGGGCCTGGCCATCGGCATCGCAGCTGCTGGCTGCGGCCTGGCTCAGGGTCGTGCTGCGGCCGCTGCGCTCGACGGTATCGCACGCAACCCGAACGCGTCCGACAAGCTCTTCACGCCGATGATCCTCGGCTTGGCGCTGATCGAGTCGCTCGCCATCTACGCGCTCGTCATCGCGATCATGCTGCTCGGCAAGATCCCGAGCTGATCTCGCCTCTAACCCCCGCACTTGGCCTGGCTTTTCCCGGTTTTCGAACCGTCGGAGGGGCCAGGCTTTCGTGCTTCTCGCGCAATTTTTGCGTGTGCTTCTGGGGTTGCCGCCAGCAGAGAGTTCGCCATACTGGAGCCACATATGCAGCCCGACGCAGACCCCCGCCCTGTCGAAGTCGACCCCAGCACCCAAGCGCCACGGGGTGGTCTTCGACCCATCGTCAAGATTGGCCTCGTCTTCGCCATGCTGGGTGGTGCGTTGGCGCTGCTCATGTTCGGCTCGCAGGCCAGCGACGCCCTCGTCTACTCGAAGCTCGTCGACGAGGTGCTGAAGAAGCCTGGCGAGTTCCACGGACGCGAGCTGCGCGTGGAAGGCGATCTCAAGCAGGGGTCGATCCACTTCCGCGAGAGCCCCTGCGAGTGGCGTTTCGTGCTCGGCAAGGAAGGGCGCGAGATGCCTGTGCGCTTTCCGCAGTGCATCGTGCCGGACACTTTCAAAGACGGCATGGGCCTCAAGGTCACGGTGCAAGGCAAGCTCACCGACGACGGCTACTTCCTGGCGAACCAGGTCATCCCGCGCTGCCCGTCCAAGTACGAAATGAAAGATCGGCAACGCAAGGGCGAGAAGATGCCCGCCGGCGATCCTGGCGCGCGCACGCGACTCGACGGCTGAAGCTCGGCGTTCGCGGGCGGTGGCGTCGCGCGCGGGGCATGCGATGCGGGTCCGATTGGGGGCGCCTTCAGGGCGTGCGACCGGCCATCGGGTAGGCTGACACGCAGATATGCCAATGAGTGCAGTGCGCCGGACTCAGTGCCGGCGCGCGCTCGGCTGGACATGGTCTATCGGCCCCGCCTCGTATGCCCCGCGCGCGCCACCCGGTCCGGCGCCGACACTGCGAAGATAGAGTTCGATCGCCAACCGTGGCGGCCTGGGTGTGCAAAGCCCGCTCGACGAAACCCTCTTCCTGCCGCCTCAACCCGCGGCCCCATCGCCGCCACCGGTTGGACTTAGGGAGCATGGCCCCGTCAGCCTAACATCTCGAGGCCGTTCCCCGAGCCATCCGGCAACCCGACGAAAATAGGGCCCTTTTCAAGATCGCGCTCCATGCACGCGCGCGGCCAGGTAGAGTTAGGCGGAACTGCCGAATGGTAGTTAGCCGGACAAAGAGATGACAAACCCGGACGAGGCGACGGTATCGCTCGACGCCGCGACCGCTGCGGACGCCACCCTGCTCGCCAACCTACTCGAGCTGTACGCCCACGATCTCAGCGATGTTTTCCACGAAGTGGTACTTGGGCCGGACGGCCGATATGGCTACCACAGGCTGCCGCTCTACTGGTCCGAGCCGGACCGGCGGTTCGCGTTTGTTATCCGCGCGGACGGCCAAGTGGCGGGCTTCGTGCTGGCGACGCGGGGGTCGCCGGCAACGGAGGACCCGGAGGTCTTCGACGTGGCAGAGTTCTTCGTGTTGCGTCGGTACCGCCACCGAGGCGTCGGGCAGCGGGCGGCGCGGCTGCTCTGGCGCCGGCTGCCGGGGAGGTGGACGGTCCGGGTTGCGGAGCAGAACCGGGGCGGCCTCGCGTTTTGGGGGAACGTGCTCGCCGCGGCGCTCGCGGGGGTGACGGTGACCCTCCGCCCAAGTGGGCACACGTCGTGGTGGGTCTATGCCTTCGATTCGGCAGTTCTGCCCGAGGCCGGCTAACCCGCCGTTGCAGCGGAACCTTAACACACGGATTTCCGACGCGGACCGGGCGTTTGAAACGCCGGAGGCCGGCTAACTAGTGCTTGCAGCTGACGAAGGCCCGCGTCATTCCACTCGAAGCGCCGAGTCCGCGGCCCCGCGACGCCGTGGTAGACTGCGGAGCGACGTCGCGGGGCCGCGC
>JADGRG010000090.1 GCA_017881145.1 Sandaracinaceae bacterium
ACCGGGTCGGCTGCAGCGCCTCGTCCGCACCATGGCGGCGGTGGTGGCGGCAAGAAGGCCGGCGGCGGAGAGTCGTCAGGCGGCGGCAAGAAATCCAGCAGCAGCGACGATCCGTTGCAAGGCCTCGACGGCATCTGAGACCAGATGTCGTCTCAAGCATGCGTGCGTCAAGGATGCGTGCGGCTGGCGTTTCCGCTCGACGTAGAAACGCTGCAGCAAGCGCAGGACAGCCTCGCGCTGCTGCACGAGCAGGTCGGCGTGTTCAAGGTTGGGCTCGAGCTCTTCACGGCTGAGGGCCCTGCAGCGGTGCGCGCGGTGCAAGCGCGCGGGCGCAAGTGTTTCCTCGATCTCAAGCTGCACGACATCCCGGCGACGGTCGCACGCTCGGTGGAGGCGGCCTGCAAGCTCGGTGCGGACTACCTGACGGTGCACGCCGCAGCCGGCGAGCAAGCGTTGCGGGAAGCTGCACGCGCAGCGCAAGGCAGCTCGCTGCGCCTTTTGGCTGTGACCGTGCTCACTAGCATGGACGACGCTGCGCTGGCAGCCATCGGTCTACAGGGACCTGCCGCGCACGCCGTAGAGCGGCTTGCGGAGCTTGCGTTCAGTGCGGGTGTGGAAGGCTTTGTCTGCTCGCCAGTCGAGTGTGCGGCGTTGCGACGCCGGCTCGGCCCGGCGGCGTTTCTGGTCACGCCGGGGGTGCGACCTGCAGGAGCCGCTGCTGGCGACCAACGACGTATCGCAACGCCAGCGGCTGCCATCGCAGCGGGTGCGGACCTCTTGGTCGTCGGGCGTCCGATTCGAGACGCAGCCAATCCACGAGCCGCTGCGGCGGCGATTGTTACCGAGATCGAGCAGGCTGCCGGATGAAGCGCATCGTCGCTGGGCCGCGCGCCGTGCAGGAAGCCTTGCGCGCTGCCCCGAACCAGATTGCCGTGATCTATCTGGAGCAGAGCAGAGAGCGCGTGCAGAGCCTCGAAGCGGAGGCGCGCACCCTCGGCGTGCGCTGCGAAACGCTGGGCAGTGCCGAGCTCGACTCCATCGCAGACGGCGTGCGGCACCAAGGCGTGCTCGCAATCACAGGTGACTATGCGTATGCAGAGCTCGACACCATCCTTTCGCGGGCTGCACCCAAACCGTTGATCGTCGCGCTCGATCAAGTGACCGACCCGCACAACTTCGGCGCCATCGTCCGCAGCGCAGTGGCATTCGGTGCAGACGGCATCATCACGCTCAAAGACCGCGCTGCTCCCGTGACTCCAGTCGTGGTGCGCGCAGCTGCCGGTGCCACCGAGTGCGCGCGCATCGCGCGGGTCACGAACCTGGTGCGCGCGCTCGAGCTCTTCAAAGCGCAGAACTTCGAGATCGTAGGCCTCGATCCCGAAGGCAGCGCACCACTCTGCGAGCTGCCCTTTGCGCCTGCTGGCCGAGTCTTGGTGGTCGGCTCGGAGGGGCATGGCTTGCGCCGACTGGTCCGCGAGACCTGCGACACGCTCGCAAAGATCGAGCTCTTCGGGCCGATTGCGTCACTGAATGCATCGGTCGCGGCAGCCATCGCCCTGCACGAGAGTGCTCGCGCGCGAAAGCTGGCGCTGCAGGCTGAGGCGTGAGAGCGCGGTGCGCGGCGCTTGCGGCACACGCGACATCTGACCGAAGACGCTCTCGGCGTGGCTGCCAGGTAGGCTATGCTGCGAGCTTCCAGCGAGACGAGCCCCATGCCGAAACCAGCCTCTAGGATCCAAACCGGACGACCTGCACCTGCACGAAAAGTGGGCGCGACCAAGCAGCGCGCGGCCGCGCACGCGGCAGGCCCTATCAAGCGCGCGTGCATCCTCACCGGCGGCGGCGATGCACCGGGGCTGAACGCCGTGATCCGTGCGTTCGTGAAGACCTGCGTCGATCTGGACATCGAGGTCTACGGCAGCGAGGACGGCTTCGAAGGGTTGATCCAACCGGACCGTTTGGTGCGGCTCAAGAAGGCCAGTGTGCGCGGCATCTTGCCCAAGGGCGGCAGCATCATCGGTTGCTCCAACCGCGCCAATCCCTTCGCCTACCCGACCCGCGACGCCAGGGGCCGCGAGCGCTTCGTCGATGTTTCCCAGCAGGTGCTGGCGCGCATCCGCGAGCACGAGATCGACGTGCTGGTGATGGTCGGTGGCGACGGCACGATGACGCATGCACGCGACCTGATGAAGCTCGGCGTGCGCGTGGTCGGCGTTCCGAAGACCATCGACAACGATCTGGCTGCGACCGACTACACTTTCGGTTTCGATACGGCGGTCGAGACTGCGACCTGGGCCATCGACGCGTTGCATTCGACGGCCGAGTCGCACGATCGCGTGATGGTAGTCGAGCTGATGGGCCGCTATGCAGGCTGGATCTCGCTCTACGCGGGCATTGCTGGCGGTGCAGACGTGATCGTCATCCCCGAGATCCCCTACGACGTCGAGCGCATCGTTGCCAAGGTCGAAGAGCGCGCCGCGCGTGGCGTGACGTTCAGCATCGTGGTGGTCGGCGAAGGCGCGCATCCCAAGGGTGGCGCCGTGTCGCGCCTCACGCGTGGCCGCAAGGGTCACCTGGAACGGCTGGGCGGCGCAGGTCAGACGCTCGCGGATCAACTCAAGCACCGCATCCCGCATGAGGTCCGCGTGACCGTGCTCGGGCATCTGCAGCGCGGCGGTTCGCCTTCATCCTTCGACCGCTTGCTCGGCACGCGCTTCGGCGTGGAAGCAGCGTGGCTCTGCCAGCGCGGCGACACCGGGCGCATGGTTGCTCTGCGCGGCCAAGACATCGTCACCGTGCCGATCGAAGAAGCCGTCGGCCATCCAAAGCTCGTACCCGTCGATGGCGAGTTGGTGCGTGCTGCGCGTGCGGTCGGCATCGAACTGGGTGCCCCACCCCTCTGCTGATGAGCTACCGAGTCGGTCTCGCAAGGAGCAAAGTCGCATGACGTCGTTCGACCAGGACAGCCGGCACCTCGCTGCCACCTACGACCGGATCAGTGACTCGCAGTTCGAGGGCGGAAAGCGCCTGGTCGAGCGGCTCGAGCTCAAAGCGGGTGACCGCGTGCTCGATGTCGGATGTGGCACGGGTCGACTCGCCGCCTTCATCGCCGAGCGCGTAACGCCAAGCGGCACCGTGGTCGGCATCGACCCCTTGGCGGAACGCATTGCGCTCGCACGCCAACGCAGCGGCGAGATCCGCTTTGCGGTCGGGAGCGCCGAGGATCTCTCCGGCTTTCCCGACGCCAGCTTCGATGCGGCGTGTCTCAACGCGGTCTTGCACTGGATTGGCGACAAGCCCAAGGCGCTAGCCGAGATTCGCCGCGTCTTGCGTCCGGGCGGACGGATCGGTTGCACCAGCTCGCCCAAGGAGCTGCATTGGACCGGAACCATGCCGATGGTCTGTGCCTCGGTGTTTGCGAGGTCGCCATATCTCGAAGCGCTGAGTCCATCCGCGCTCGAAGTCATGAGCCGACACTTCACGACCGGCGAGATGGTCAGCTCGCTCATGGATGCGCGCTTCGAGCTCTGCGAGCTGCACGTCATGCGCCGCACCCAGATCTTTCAGTGTGGCGACGACGTCGTCGACTTTGCCGAGGCCAGCTCCTTCGGCAACTTCCTCGCCATCGTTCCCGAGCAGCTCCGCGCGTCGCTACGTGTCGATCTGGCGGCGGCTTTCGACGCGACCAAAGAACCCGATGGCATAAGCGTGCGGAGCTTCGGCTCACTCTTGATCGCGGAAGGTTGAGTCGACCTGCACCGCTCTACGGCGGAATCGGGCGCAGCTTGATGTTTACCGTCGTCTCGCCGGCGGGCAGGTCCAGGCGCAAGTCGTGCGGGAAATAGCCTTGGGCTTTGAAGGTCAGATACTTCACGCCAGGGCGCAGCGGCTTGGGGTCTTTCGCCAGGATGCGCGCTGTGCCGAGGAAGTGATCGCCGTCGTAAACGGTGGTGTTCGCTGGCAGCGCCACCACCTTGAGATAGGCGAAACGCTGCCCGGTCGGCTTGTGCATGCAGGCCGGAGCGCCGATGAGCGCAGCCGTCAGCAGCAGTGCCGAAATGAGACGACGAGGCATCACTCCCACTCGATGGTGGCCGGCGGCTTCGAGGAGATGTCGTAGACCACGCGGTTGCAGCCGCGCACTTCGTTGATGATGCGGCTCGAGATGCGCGCCAGAAGCTCGTAGGGCAAGCGTGCCCAGTCGGCTGTCATGGCGTCCTTCGAGGTGACCGCGCGGATTGCCACCACGTATTCGTAGGTGCGGTCGTCGCCCATCACACCCACGGTGCGCACCGGCAAGATCACGCAGAACGACTGCCACAGAGTTTCGTAGAGCCCGGCTGCCCGGACCTCTTCCTGTAGGACCACGTCGGCTTCGCGCAGGATGCCGAGCCTTTCCTTGGTGACCTCGCCGAGACAGCGAATCGCCAAGCCTGGCCCGGGAAAGGGCTGACGCCAGAGCACGGGACGCGGCATGCCAAGCTCTTCACCGACAGCGCGCACTTCATCCTTGAAGAGCTCGCGCAGCGGCTCGATCAGCGAGAGCTTCATGCGCTCGGGCAGCCCGCCCACGTTGTGGTGGGTCTTGATCACCGCGCTCGGGCCCTTGAACGAGACGCTCTCGATCACATCCGGATAGAGCGTGCCCTGCACCAGGTGGTCGACCTTGCCGAGCTTGAGCGCTTCTTCCTCGAAGATTTCGATGAAGAGCCGACCGATGATCTTGCGCTTCTGCTCGGGGTCGGTGATGCCGACCAGTGCCGAGAGAAAGCGTTCGCCGGCGTCGATGTGGATGAGGTTCAGCTTCAGATGGTGGCGCACCATCTGGACGACCTGGCTGGCTTCGTCTTTGCGTAACACACCGTTGTCGACGAAAATGCAGGTGAGCTGATCGCCGATGGCGCGCGCCACCAGCACGGCAGCGACGGAAGAATCGACGCCACCGGAAAGCCCGCAGACTGCCTGGCCGGTGCCGACCTGCGCGCGCACGCGCTCGACGGTATCTTCGATGAAGGAGCGTGAGGTCCAGGTGGGAGTGAGGCCGGCGACGTCGAAGAGAAACGAGCCGAGCATGTCTTCGCCGCGATCGGTGTGTGCGACCTCGGGATGAAACTGCACGCCGTAGATCTTGCGAGCGGGATTGCCAGCCGCCGCAAAGGGCGAGTTGTCGCTGTGGGCCATGACGACGAAGCCGGGCGGCAACGACACGACGCGATCACCGTGGCTCATCCAGACGTTGGTCTTGCTGCCTTTGGGCAGCGCCGTGAACACACCTTCGGCGCGGTCGATCTCGATCACTGCCGGCCCGTATTCGCGGTGCTCGGCCTTCTCAACCGCGCCACCGAGCAGGCGGCAGAAGAGCTGCATGCCGTAGCAGATCCCGAGCACGGGCACGCCCAGCTCGAAGATGCCCGGATCGATGGTCGGCGAGCCCGCATCGAGGGTGCTGGCAGGGCCACCGGAGAGCACGATGGCCTTGGGCTCGAGCGCGCGGATCTTGGCGAGCAGCAACGTGCAAGGGTGAATCTCACAGTACACGTGCTGTTCGCGGATGCGACGCGCGATGAGCTGCGTGTATTGCGCGCCGAAGTCGAGAATCAGAACCAGAGAGCGTGCCATGCTGCGACTATGAGCCATTTCTGGGCACCTCTGTCAGTGGTTGGTGCCGTAGTTGGGAGCCTCTTGCGTGATGATGACGTCGTGCACGTGGCTCTCGCGCAGACCTTGGGCAGACTGTTTGACGAAGCGTGCGTTGTGGCGGAGCTCTTCCACGGTACGGCAACCCGTGTAGCCCATGCCCGCACGCAGCCCGCCAACGAGCTGATAGATGACGGTGGAAGCGCCGCCGCGATGCGGCACGCGACCCTCGATGCCTTCAGGCACGAGCTTCTCTAAGTCTTCGATGTCGGCCTGGCCGTAGCGGTCTTTGCTGCCACGCCGCATCGCACCGAGCGACCCCATGCCGCGATAGGCCTTGTAGGTTCGACCCTGGAAAAGAACCGTCTCGCCCAGCGCTTCATCCGTGCCGGCGAGCAGCGACCCGATCATCACTGTGCTGGCGCCTGCGGCCAGTGCTTTGACGACGTCACCCGAGTACTTGATGCCACCGTCCGCGATGATCGGCACGCCGTGCTCGGCAGCCGCCTTCGCGCATTCGCTGATGGCCGTGATCTGCGGCACGCCGACGCCAGCCACCACACGCGTGGTGCAGATGGAGCCCGGGCCGATGCCAACCTTCACGCCATCCACACCGGCTTCGATCAGCGCAAGCGTCGCTTCGCGCGTCGCGACGTTACCCGCCACCACCTGCACGCCAGGAAACGCGCGGCGAATCTCGCGCACGGCGTCGCAGACGTTCTTGCTATGGCCGTGAGCGGTGTCGACCACCAGGAGATCGACTCCGGCACCGACCAGCGCTGCCACGCGCTCACGCCGGTCCGGGCCCACGCCCACGGCGGCGCCCACGCGCAACCTTCCAAAGGCATCCTTCACGGCGCCCGGGTTGCGCTCGGCCTGCAGCAGATCCTTGAAGGTGATGAGGCCGACCAGCTCGCCGGCATCGTTCACCACCAGCAGCTTTTCGATGCGCTTTTCATGCAAGAGCGCGCGCGCTTCGTCTTGCGTGACCGAGGGGGACACGGTCACGAGCTGCCGCGTCATCAGACGCTCGACCGGCTGGTCGAGATGGGTCTCGAAGCGTACGTCCCGACTGGTGAGGATGCCGACCAAACGCTTGCCTTCAACGACCGGCAGACCGGAAACATCGTGGCGGCGCATCACTTCGAGGCTGGTGCGCAAGGTGTCGCCGGGGCGCACGGTGACGGGGTCGAGCACCATGCCGCTCTCGGCACGCTTCACTTTCTGCACTTCCTTCGCCTGATCCTCGGGCGTGAAATTCTTGTGCAGAATGCCCATGCCGCCTTCGCGCGCCATGGTGACGGCCATGCGCCATTCGGTGACGGTGTCCATTGCGCTCGACAAGAGCGGGATCGCCAGCTTGAGCTCTCGCGTCAGCTGAGTGCCGACCTCGGCATCGGCCGGCAGGAAGTCCGAATACGCCGGCTGCAGGAGCACGTCGTCGAATGTCAGCGCCTCGGGCAGAGTGTCCGGAATCACGTTCGTACCTCCCTGACTGAAGCCGCGCAGTATAACGCCGTTTTGACAATCGGCGAGGCTGGATGCGCGACGTCCAGGGCCCGCGGCTCGGAAAGTGGTTCAGGGAGCCGCCGTGACCTGGATCTCGTGGCCGTAGCTTCCCGTGCCTTGGAGCGCGACGGTCACGGTGAGCCTGCCCTTGGCCGGCGCCGCCGGCAGAGCCACGACGATCGTGTCCTCGTGGACCGAGCGCAAAGTGAGCTTCTGGGAGCCGAGCGCGACTTGGACGAGGGCAGTCGTTTCGCCGAAGCCAGAGCCGTGGATGGTGAGCTCACTACCGACCGGAGCCTGCTCGGCACTCACGCCAGTCACCCGCGGCGGTTGCGTGACCACGAAGGGGTTGAGACTCTCCGCACGGCCGCTGCCCTCGACCTGCAGCACCACCAGCCCGCTCTTGGTCTGTGGCACCCGCACTGAAAGCCTCGTCAGCGTGGCGGCGACCACGTCGGCGTTCGTGCCGGCGATGGTCACTTGGTTGTGCTTGGGATTGGGCGAGAAGCCGGCACCTTCGAGGAAGACTGCCGAACCGACAGGACCGGATCGCGGCGAAAAGCCGCTGATCGAAAGCGGTGGCAGCACCATGAGCTCTTTGTTGCCCCACGCCGGGCCCACGCCGTGGACGCGCACCGAAAGTCTACCGGCCTTGTTCACCGGGGCCGCCGCGGGAACCTCGACCACCAGCTGCGTGTGCTTGGCCTCTACGACCTTGGCGGGCACGTCGCCGACGAGCACCTGGACGGCGGTCGGATCGTCGCCGAAGCCCGTCCCTCGCACCGTGATCCGCGTTCCTGGTGGGCCGGCCTCCGGCGAGAAGCCCACGATGCTGGGAGCGCGCTGCACTTCGAAGCTCTCCTTCGAGGTGGCGCGTCCCCCGCCTTTCACGTCGACCAGCCAGTGGCCACTCGCTGCGTCGCGCGGCACGGCCACGGTCAAGCTGGTCTCGCTGGCCGCGCTCACCGGAGTCTGCGTCGCGTTGAGGTAGACGCGGTTCTTCTTGGCATCGGCAGAGAAGCCGGTGCCGGTGATTACCAGCGTACCGCCGGGCGGGCCCGAGTGCGGAGAGAAGTCCGTGATGGCGGTGCCGCGCGTGACCTCGAAAGCTGCGGCGCTCTTGACCTCGCCTGCCTGCGCGATGCGCACGCTCACCGGGCCGGTCTTCGCCAGCTCAGGCACGATCACGCGCAGCTCGACCGGCGAGGCTGACGCCACAATCGCCACTTGATCGCCGAAGCGCACGGTGTCGTCCGCCATGCGAGGCGAGAAGTGCTGGCCGCGGATCAAGACTGCGCTGCCTGGCGCACCACGAGCGGGCTCGATCCCGCTGATGAGTGGTGCTGCGGGCTTCTCGGTAACCACGAACTCGGGGCCAAGCACCTTGCCGGCAGGGGTTTCCACGCTGACCCAGCCGCTCTGCGCCGACTCGGGCACGCGTGCGGTGATCAGGTTGGGCAGGCTCTCCTCGATGGCAAGCGCCGACTCACCGACGCGGACCTTGGCACCGGCCTGAAAGCGTCGCCCGGAGATGCGGATGAGACTACCGGGCGGACCCGAGCTCGGCTCGATGCGCTCGATCACGGTCCGCTCTTCGGCGAGCGCCCGGCCCGAATCCGAAAGCGATGCGAGACCCAAAACCACAGCACCCAAGAGCAGCCGACTGAGGAATCTCTGCAGCATGACCACCTCCAGCTCATCGCGAAGTGCTCGCGCAGACGCATACCTACCACAGGGTGGCGCCGGGTGCGCCCCCTGTCTGTGCGGCATTTCCAGCGCAGCGCGTGGGTGGCGCTGAAGTGCAGCGCCTCTCAGTGCACGATCACGCGGTGGACCACCACCGGCTGCGCGCTGGTGTCCTGCACGATCACCGTGCCGGGCAACGTCAAGCCGACGAAGCGCACCGTGTCGCGGGCACTCATGTAGCGATCTGACACTTGGGTCGCGACGCCGATACCTGGGACCACGACCTGAAGCTGTTGGTTCGCGATTGTCTCGCGCTTCTGGGCGGAGAAGAGCAAGCCCGGCTCGAGCAGGCGGAAGGTGCCGTCGTTGACGGTGCTTGGCGCGTCGAAGACGACGATCACGCCCCCCGCCGCCACGAAACCTCGGAGCGCGTTGCCCCATTGCTGGCCGAGCTTGCCCAGTGGGCTCTTGCGAGCATTGGCTTGCGCGTGGATGAGGAACACGTCCGCGTCGAGCAACTGCCGGGTCACGATGACTTCGATGGCGTCGGTCTTCTTCCAGGCGCGACCGCTCTGCGTCTGGACGTAGTTGATGGCAGCCTCGACGCCGCTGACCGAAGCCGGGTCGGCCTCACCCGTGTAGACGAGCACCTGGACCGGCGCACCACGCGCCAGAAAGACCGCGTTGCCGGCGATACGGCGCATGGTGTTGTTGGCCGCCAGGTAATCGTGGCCGATCACGACCACGTGACCGGGGACGGCATCCGCGCAGGAGCTGCCTTCGCAGATGCCAGACGAACAGCTCGTGCCGCACCCGCCGCAGTGATCAGGATCACTTGTTAGATCGAGGCAGCGGCCGCCGCAGAGTGTTAGGTTGGCATCGCAGGCAACGGAACAGTTCCCCCCCGCGGAACAGACCTGGCCAACCGGGCAGACGTGACCGCAGGTGCCGCAGTTGCCGGGATCGTTGGAAGGATTCACGCAGCTCGCGCCGCACTCTTGCTCGCCGAGGGAACATCCTCCGAGCCCCGCATCCACCACGAACTTGCCGGCATCGGTGCGGCCAGCGCCGATCGGTCCGCCGTCGAGCGAGCCGCCGTCGTACCCAAACCCGCTGCCGTCCGCTGCGTCGCCGAGACCTCCATCGCCGATCGGACCGCCAGCGTCTGGACGCAGATCGTGGGAGCACACCCCCACTTCGCAGAGGTAGCGCCCGCACTCGTGACCACACGCGCCACAGTTGCGAAAGTCGGCCTTCAAGTCGACGCACGTCGCAGAGCAGACCGAGAGGCCCGGCTTGCACTGGGCACCGACGATCGGGCTCGCACAACCGGCCATGCCGAGCAAGGTGAAGAGCAGTAGCGAAAGCCAGTGCTTCATGGCTTCGACTCCTTGCCCGCGGCGGGCTTTCCTTTGTCCCCCGCCGGCTTCGCGTCAGACGGTGTCGTAGGCGCTGGCGCGAGCCCGCTGCGCGCTGGTGCTGACGGCGCTGCAGCACTCGACTTCGGGGCCGGTGCCAGCGCGGGTGGTGGCGGGGGCAGTGGCAGTGAGGTCGTCCTCGGCTTGCTGCCCGGTACGAAGATCGGCACCGACGGTGCGGCAGCGCTCGGCTTGACGGACGGCGACGCTGCAGGAAGGGCCGGCTTCGCAGCAGCTGACGGCGGCGGCTGGATGTCCTGCTCAACTTCCGCGTCTTCGCTCTCCGTATCGTCACTGCTGGGCGGGCTCGGGGCGCCCGGCTTCGCAGCGGACGGCGGCGCCTTGGCATTTGGCAGCTCACCGCGAGCTATGACCACGAACT
>JADGRG010000091.1 GCA_017881145.1 Sandaracinaceae bacterium
GTTGACGAGGCCGATCCGCCTGGCGAGCCGCGGAAGGGGCCAGCGTTTGTACCGACGACCGCCTTCTCTGAGAGGCGTCCGTCTTGTCACCGTGCAGCAACCAGCAGCCGTTGTTTTCGGTGACAAGCTCGATCCGTTCTCCAGCCACCGTGTACGACCCGGTTGTTGTCGCAAGGGAGTCGGAGAAGATCGAGCCTGGCGAAGCCTCGGGCCCGGGCGGGCTTTTCTGCGCGGCCGCAGCGGATTCGGCTGGGGGGGGGCTTCTGTTTTTTGCAGTGCCAGGATTCGGGTCTTGAGTCGCAGCACGCTCCGTCAGGTCGTGACGATCCGGTCCGGATGCAGAACTGGGATGTGCCGTCTCGGCGGTTCCGCCGCAAGCTGCGAGAAATAGCAGCAGCCCGGCGACGATCCCGGCCACGGTCCCGAGCCACGATTTCCGAGCCGGAATACGGTGTGCCTGCGCCGCCGAGACCATGCAACCGAGTGCCTCCAGGCCCGGATTTGTGCTGCGGCGCCTTGCTTCGACCCTGCCGGCCGGCTAGACGGCTGTCCCGCGATCTGTACTCGCGAGCGCAACCCGATGATCTCCACCGACAAGCTCACCCTCGCCTTCGGCGGCCGCGTCCTCTTCGAGAATGTCGACGCCAAATTCACGCCCGGCAACTGCTACGGGCTGATCGGCGCCAACGGCGCCGGCAAGTCCACGTTTCTGCGCTGCCTCTCGGGCGCGCAGGAACCCACCTCCGGCAACGTGATCGTGCCAGCCGGCATGCGCATCAGCACGCTGCGACAGGACCACTTCGCCTACGACGAGGTGCCCGCGCTCCAGGCCGTGGTGATGGGCCACGTGCGCCTGCATCAACTGATGGTCGAGAAGGACGCCATCTACGAGAAGCCGGACTTCAGCGACGCAGACGGCCTGCGGGCAGCCGAGCTCGAGGCTGAGTTCGGCGACCTCGGCGGCTGGGACGCAGATGCCAACGCAGCGCAGCTCTTGGCGGCGCTCGGCATCGGCGCCGATCGGCATGCTCGTTTGGTCAAGGAGCTCTCGGAGAGCGAGAAGGTGCGCGTACTGCTCGCGCAGGCGCTCTTCGGCGACCCAGACATTCTGCTCCTGGACGAGCCCACCAACCACTTGGACGTCGACTCCATCCTCTGGCTGGAGGAGTTTCTCTTCAACTTAAAGAACACGGTGATCGTGGGCTCACACGATCGTCACTCCCTGGACCGCGTGTGCACGCACATTGCCGACGTCGACTACCAGAAGGTGAAGCTCTACTCCGGCAACTACACCTTCTGGTACGAAACCAGCCAGCTCGCCCTGCGCCAACGACAGGACGACAACCGCAAGAAGGAAGATCAGATCAAAGAGCTGAAGACCTTCATCGCTCGCTTCAGCGCCAACGCCTCCAAGTCCCGCCAGGCGACCTCGCGCAGAAGTCAGCTGGACAAGATCACGCTCGATGACATTCGGCCTTCCTCACGCAAGTACCCCTACATCGTGTTCAAGCCGCAGAAAGAGCTGGGCAAGGACGTGCTGCGGGTCGAGCACCTGAGCAAGACCGTCGATGGCCAGCTGCTCTTCAAGGATCTGCGCTTCAGCCTGGGCCGTGGTGAGCGTATCGCGGTGGTGGGCGACGATCGCGCCGTGAGCGCGCTGCTCTCGATCCTGGCGGGCGAGGACAAACCCGACACCGGCGAAGTGCACTTTGGCCGCTCGGTCGAGCTGGGCTATTTCCCCAAGGACAGCGCCTCCTACTTCAACACCAGCCTGAACCTGGTGGACTGGCTGCGGCAATACTCCAAGATCCCTGACGAGAACTTCGTGCGTGGCTTCCTCGGACGGATGCTCTTCAGTGGCGACGAAGCGAAGAAGAGCGCGAACGTGCTCTCCGGCGGCGAGAAGGTGCGCTGCATGTTCTCGCGCATGATGCTGCAAGATCCGAACTTCCTGATCCTCGACGGTCCAACCAACCACCTGGATCTCGAGTCGATCACCGCGCTCAACAACGGTCTGCTCAAGTACGAAGGCTCGATGATCTTCGCGTCGCACGACGTGCAGTTCGTCGACTCGCTCGCGACGCGTGTGCTCGAGCTCGCGCCGAACCAATACTTCGACCTAGGCATGACCTACTCGCAATATCTGGCAGACGACGCGCGCAAGGCGCGTGCGGTGCGCAGAGCGTAGGCCAGAGCGCCGCTGGTATCACGGCGCTGGCATCAAGGCTCTAGCGTAGAGTCCGGCGCCGTCACGTTGAGGCCGTTCAACTCCAACGTTCGCGCACGCGCCGCGCGCTTCGCAGAGAGCTCGACACCCACCGCATCCAGGCCGTAAGCGTTGGCGACGGCCAGCATGCTACCGACACCGCAAAAGGGATCGACCACGGTGCGGCATTGGGTGTGTGCGAGCAGGAACTGACAGGTCGCCTCGCAAGCCGCGATGCCCATGGCGCGCGGCCAGGTCATCTCGCCCAGGCGCGGCAGCACGTCCGGCGAGGCTTGCGAATCGGCTAGACGCAAGCCGCGCGAGAAACACAAGAGGTGCGCGTAAGCAGGGCGGCCGAAGGTCGTCACGCCCGCGGGCGCACGACACACGATCTTGTGCCAGAGCAAGTGCGAGCCTGCCTCGCGCGCGCCGAGTTGCACGAGAAAGCTCTTGTCGACCCAGTGGCCTGCACGCTTCACGTCGGTCTGGAAGAAGATGGCAACGCCGTCGTCCGCGGTGGCACGACACACAAGCGCGGCTGTGTCCGAAAACCACTTCTGCCACGCGTCGAACGAGAGCCGCAACTCAGAGCTGTCGGGAAGCGAGGTGACCAAGGCGTGTTGGGCTTCGAGCGCAGAGCTCGCGAGCCACGCCACGCCATCGGTCTGGTGCACCACGCGCGTTGGCATGCGCGCAGTGGTAGCGTTGCCGCACGTGGCATGCAACCGCACCCGCGGCGCACAGCCAGGCCTCAACCAGCGCCGAAGCCCGGCACCTGCTCGCGTGGGAGCCGCTGTTTGATGCGCTTTTCGATCACGCGGAAGTGTTGCTCCTCGGCATCGCAGATGAGCGAGATCGCCGTGCCACGCTTGCCGGCTCGTCCGGTACGACCGATGCGATGGATGTAGTCGTTCGGCGAACGCGGTAGCTCGAAATTGATCACGGTGGGGAGCTCCTCGATGTCGATGCCGCGGGCTGCCAGGTCGGTCGCGATCAAGACACGCAGCTTGCCGCTACGGAAGTCCGAAAGGCTGCTCATGCGCTGCCCCTGACTCTTGTCACCGTGGAACACTGCAGCGCGGATGTCGGCCTGGCCGAGCTTCAAGAAGAGCTTGTCGCCGGTCTTCTTCGCGCTCACGAAGACCAAGACGTGGCGCAGGTCGTCTTGCTTGATCAAGTGGATCAGGGCTGCGGCCTTCTGCTCGGTCTGCACCGCGTAGACGTGCTGCTCGATCAGCGGCTCCACAGCGTCCACCGCGTCGATCTCCACCGGATTGCGCAGGAGGGTCTGCACCAGCAGAGTCAGCTCTTCGGGGAAGGTCGCGGAGAAGAGCAGGTTCTGCCGCTGCTTCGGCAGCAGCGAAAGAATCTCGGTCAGCTCGTCGCGGAAGCCCAGGCTCAGCATGCGATCGGCCTCGTCGAGCACCAGAGCCTGCACCTGATCGAAGCGCACGGCGTTCTGCCGATGTAGATCGAGCAGTCGCCCAGGAGTGGCCACCAGCACGTCGACGCCGCCACGCAGCGCCATCATCTGCGGGTTGATGGCGACGCCGCCATACACTGAAAGGCCCGTGATGCGGACGGGAAGCTGCTCGCAGAAACCAGCCAGCACTTCGCCGATCTGCTGCACCAGCTCGCGAGTCGGCGCCAGGATCAGCACCCTCACCTGGTTGCCGCGCTGGTTAGCCGCGCCACCCGCGCCAGGTACGCCCGGCGCACGCTCTGTTTCGCAGAGGCGTTGTAGCAAGGGCAGTCCAAAGGCTGCGGTCTTGCCGGAGCCCGTCTGCGCGCGAGCTCGCACGTCATGACCAGCAAGCACAGCCGGAATGGCTGCCGCCTGCACGGCCGTGGCGTTCTGATAGCCGGCAGCCTGCACAGCGCGCAGCGAATAACCGCTGAGGCCCAGGCACTCAAAAGACGCTGCGGATGAAGACGCGATCATGTCCAAGCAACCGCGTGGAACGTAAACCAAGTAGAGTCCCGCTGGCGAATGGCTTCCAACACCGATTTTGCGTCGCTGCCCCTCTCGCCCGCCCTGCTCGAAAGCGTGGCTGGCCTTGGATACACGCAGATGACGCCGATCCAGGCGCAGGCGCTGCCCACCATGCTGGCCGGCCAGGACGTGATCGCTCAAGCCAAGACCGGTAGCGGTAAGACCGCCGCCTTCGGCCTCGCTCTCTTGCAGGGCTTGCAGACCAACCTCTTCGAGGTGCAGGCGCTTGTCATCTGTCCGACGCGCGAGCTCTCGGATCAGGTCGGCCGCGAGATCCGGGCGCTCGCACGCAACACGCCCAACGTGAAGCTGCTGACGCTCTGCGGTGGCGTGCCGATCCGCGCGCACCGGGAGTCATTGCAGCACGGCGCGCATGTCGTGGTGGGCACGCCCGGACGCCTGCGCGCACTGCTGGACAAGGAGCGCCTCAGCCTACAGGCCACCAAGGTGGTCGTGCTGGATGAGGCCGATCGAATGCTGGAGATGGGTTTCGAGGACGATCTACGGGCCATCATGGCGAAGGCGCCCAAAGTGCGGCAGACGCTGCTCTTCTCGGCCACTTACCCGGATGCGATTCAAGAGATCAGCGCCTGCTATCAACGCACGCCCGTGCGACTGACCGTCGATGCTCAGGTCGACGCGAGCCAACTCGAAGAGGTAGCGTTTCAGGTGGGCGTGAGCGCCAACGAGCGAACCGAGGCCGTGCTCCGGCTCATCGCGCATTACCAACCGCGCTCCACGCTGGTCTTCTGCAACACCAAAGAAGAGTGCAACAATGTGGCCCGCGCACTGCGTCACGGTGGCGTGCGCGCGCTGGCATTGCACGGGGACCTCGAGCAGCGCGAGCGGGACGAAGTGCTGGTGGTCTTCTCGAACCAGAGCTGCTCGGCCTTGGTGGCGACCGACGTTGCGGCCCGGGGCCTCGACATCGTGGATCTCGAATGTGTGATCAACTACGAGCTCTCGCCGGATCCGAGCGTCCATCTGCACCGCGTGGGCCGCACCGGCCGCGCCGGCAAGCAGGGCTTGGCTCTCAGTCTTCTCCGGGTTGACGACACCTACAGGCTGCAGCGCATCGAAGAAGGCCGCCGTGGCCCGATCAAGCGCGCCAAGCTGCCGAAGGCTAGAGCCGAGGGCGTCATGCCACCGCAGCCCAGCATGATCACGCTGCGCATCGAAGGCGGCCGCAAGGACAAGCTGCGTCCCGGCGACATCCTGGGCGCGCTCACCGGCGAGGGCGGGATCACTGGCGAGCAAGTCGGCAAGATCCAAGTCATGGAGCTCTGCACCTACGTCGCCGTGAAGCGCGAGGTAGAGAAGCGCGCGCTCGACCAAGTGCAGGGCGGTCGCATCAAGAAGCGGAAGTTCCGCGTCAGCAAAGTCGCCGCAGGCTGAGACTGGTCGCGAGCTGCCCCGCAAGTTGGGGCCTCCCCTGCGTCCCGCGGCGCGGGATGGGTGCCCGTGCGCGCCGACCAGCTCGCGGCGAACGAAGCCGGAGTCGTTGCACAGCGACACGGCGTGGAATCGGCCATCGCAGCCGAAGTGTCGATGGCGCAGACCTCCGTCAACAACGCGCACGCTGCGTTGCGCGCTGGCGCCACCACGCTGCGAGCAGCCGAAGAGAGCTACCGCGTGACCACCGACTTGTTCCGGGTCGGGCGAGCCACCACCTCCGATCTCATCGACGCGGAGTCTGAGCTCCTGAACGCGCGTCTCTCCGTCTTCAACGCGCGGGTAGACCTGACCACCGCGGTCATCCGGCTGGAGCACACGCTCGGCCGCGACGCATCGGCCACCTGAAGAGCTGTCGAAAAATCGGCGCAGAGCGAGCGCGCCCGCAGAAAAAACCGCAGGAATACTCGCGTATTTCGAGGATTTTTTGGCAGGACGAAAGCCGCTATGCCGAGAGCCGAAGGCTGCTCGGCGGGTAGACGACTATGAGCCATTTTTCGACAGCTCTTGAGCGCGACGTAGCTCAGCAGCTGGGGCAGGTGAAGTGAAAGTCAGCCCGAGGCGGCGCAGCGTCAGTTGTAGGAGACGGAGAGCACGAGGCTGAGGGCGGCGCCTTCCCACGTGTCTTTCGCCGAGCTAGTGAGCGCGCAGCTGACGTAGGAGAAACGTGCGCCGAGACCGACCGCCCAGGCGGATCCCTCTTGGCCCGACCACCAGTCTTTGCCAGCCTCGAGCTCGACGCCGATACCGGCACGGACGTCTTGGCCGTGACCACGCGAATCGCTCGCGGTCACCGCCGCCAAACCCAAGGTGCTGCTCGCGTACCAATCGCTCGGAGTGAAGTAATACCGAGCGCCGCCGCCCAAGAGCCCGAAGTAGGAGCTGCCCGAGTTGGTGGTGTCTCCGTAGAACGCTCGGTTGAACGCGAAACCACCCAGACGTCCGTAGACGACCAGGCGCCGGCTAGTCGCGGCGCCGAAGTCGAAGCTGACGGCGCCGTTCATGCCGTTCAGCAGCATGTGACCGCCGCCAAGGTCGCCGTGAGAGCTTCCGTAGCCTAGACCGCCGCCGATACGCAGCGAAAAGCCGGCCCGAACCGGTCGCGTCGGGGGTGTCTCGACGATCGAGCGAGTCGTCACAGGCGCAGGCCCCTCGGCTTCGCGAGCCGCGGGCACGCTAGGGGTAGCTGCCGCCGTTGGCGGCGGAGGCGCGACTGGTTCAGCCATCGTCGGCAGAGTGGCTTGCGGCGCGAGAGCAGCAGGTGCAGGCGCAGCCGTGGGTGGCGTGACCGGATCAACTGCCAGTGCGGCGGCGGCCGGCGTCGACACCGGCGCTGCGGATGCAGCCGGTTGCGCAGGCGCAGGTGCAACCGGCACAGGTGCAACCGGCACAGGTGCAACCGGCGCAGGTGCAACCGGCGCAGGTGCAACCGGCGCAGGTGCAACCGGCGCAGGTGCGACCGGCACAGGTGCAACCGGCGCAGCAGGCGTGCTTGGTTGGGGGGCCGCGACGACGGGCTTGGCTTGTGCCAGCGCACTCTCACCCCACGCGGAACAGAGTGCAAGTGCACATGCGATGAGCGTAAGCCCTCGTCCTTGCGTCATGTCCGACATACCTCCTGCACGTTGCCAAGAGCACGACACCCGAGGTTCTACCGCGGCATCATAGCGTGCTCGGGCGTGACGGTAGCTGCTGCGCAACGTCCACGCTAGCCCGAACCTGGCACAGTCGGCGTGTTCCACGCCGGCTAGAGTCGAGTGGCTTTAGCCTTAACGCGCGACGCGGACGACGGTGGGGCCCGAGGGACCGTTCTCCTTCCAGACCAGGTTCGTCGCGTCATAGACCAGCGACGAGATCATCCCGCGCCCGCATGCAGCCAGCGTGCTCCGGCCCGTCGAAACCGAGACGGCGTTGATCTCGTACGGAGCCTCGTTGTGCCTCGGAATCGAATACGCGATGTCCCCGTCCAGGGCGACCGCGGCTGGACCGTTAGATCCGGGGAGCTGAAAGCGACCGATCTTCCTGCCGGAGGTATCGTAGCGATTGGTGTCACCCGAGGTGCAGAGGAAGAATGACGTCCCGGCCAGCAGGTTGTTGCAGGTGTCGGTCGTCAGCGCCGCGGCGCTCGAGGGCGCTGACGCGTTGGCGTCGACGTTGAACACACCACCACTACCCTGGCCCGCCGCGAACCACACTTTGCCGTCCTTAAGCTGGTTGCCGATGAAGACGAGCGTGTCCTTGTCGGCGATCACGACGTCCGCTCCGCTCGAGATCGATACGCGATGGATCTGCATGCGGGAGCCCGAGAGCGTCGGGCTGAAGACGAAGACGTTGTCGCCGTCCGCGGCGAAGAGATACGAAAGTAGCGAATCGAACTTCTGCGTCGTCGGGACCGGCGTCAGCGCGCCGCCCGTGAGTGGCAGCGTGTAGAGCAGCGCCGCAGCGGGGCTCACGCCCTCGGCCGAAAGCAGGTAGATCTTGTCCGCAGTCGCGAAATACGAGGCGACTGTGGTGGACGCAGGCGCCGCATAGAGCGTGGTCTCACCCGAGCCATCGATGTTCATCTGCTTCAAGGCGCCGGCCTTGGAGCCGGGGAAGTTGCCGCTCGGTCCGACGCTGCTGTCGATGTAGAGGATGTGGTCGCCGTGAGCGGAGATCGACCTGACCGAGGTAGCGTTCGTCACCACTGCCGTGCCGAGGAGACATGCGCTGCCACCAGCGTCCCTGCCGCCGCTAGCGCCGCTTCCGCTGCTGCCGCCGACGACTCCACCGTCTCGACCGGGCGATGTTCCTGCACCAGCGGAGCCTCCCGGGCACGCGCTGATCAGAAGCGGGAATAGGACGGCTACGAAGGCGTATTTGGTGCGATTCACGAATGTGACGTTAACACAGATCAACTCGGGCTCCCCTTTCTGCCGACCGCACAAGCAGAAGGCCCCACCGAGGTAGGTCCTTCTGCTGCGATCGCTGCGACAGAGTCCGGCCCGCGCCGGCAAGGGCGCAGACGAGTCCGGCGCAGCGATCTCTTGCTTGTGATCGAGCGTTCGAGCCGCGCGTCAGCGTGGCCGGTCGGTCGCCACGTTCACCACCAACCTACGGCCGTTGAGATCGGTGCCGTTGAGTTGCTCGATGGCGCGCCCCGCATCCTTGCGGTTCTCCATGGTCACGAAGCCGAAGCCTCGCGACTGTCCGGTGCCTCGGTCCTTGAGGATCACCGCGTCCACGACGACGCCGAACTCCCCGAAGACAGCGCGCAGCTCCTCTTCGCTGGTGCTCGAGCTGATGCCGCCCACGAACATCCGGCACGGGATCGATGCAACCGCCCGCGGGCTGGTCGCATTGGTCTCGATCGCGCGCATCGCTTCATCGATGCTGGGCAGCCGGCCAACGATCTGTTCCTGGGTGACAAGCTCAGGCTCGTTGGTGCCTTGCTCGCGCTTGCGTTGACGTCGCGCAGCCTTTTCCTGCTGCTTGCGCGCCAACTGCTGTTCCTTCTGTCGCTTGCCGAGAGAGTAGTCGCTGCTTCTGTTCATTGCTCTGGTTCCTGTGGGGATCGCGACCTCGATCGCGCGCGCCGCCCCAACGGCGGTATCCGTGCCTCTGTCTGGAAATGCCTGTGCCCTTCGGGTGCCCGTCGGATCAAAGGCGCTCGCCGCACGTTCGCGTCGAGCCAGCTCAGCCCCAATACCCCCTTTATGGCCCCTTGCCCAGCCGAGCGGGTCCCACATTCGCTACTTGTGCGAGCCTAATCTCAACACGGCAGGAGCAGGCCAGGGCCGAGATGAGCGGCCAGGCCGAGCCCATCCGGCCTTCCGACGAGGCGTTCATCGTGCGCTACGGGCGGAGCAGGCCAATTTGAGCTCCACCGGCGCCGCCCGACCCCTCGGCATGTTTCGCAAAGTTCGTCGGGCTGGCGCAGAGACTGGCTGCGGCACTGCGTCTGATCCCGGCAAGAGCCCGCTGCGAAGAGATCGTTTCACCGGGATCAATCGAGGCGGCCCTATGGTCTTCCGCTTGCTCCGCGTTCATCTTGTCTGGAAGAGGTACCCGATGTTGCGGTTTCGACAGCGGTGCCTCGATGCCTGAGCCTGGCTCTGCCCCCGCGACGCATTGTCTCCGGAGGCGGTCAGATTCGCTCACAACCTCAACAGGTGGAGCTGTTTCGTGACTCGCCGCTCCTGCTTTGGACCTCGAGCGCCTCGGTGTGGACGCGTACTGGCCAGCATCGCGCTTACGATCAGCTGCGCTTCGTTGACGTCGTGCGGTGGCCGGGGCTCGACCGGAAGCTCGGCGAGCGCCGGCACGAGTGGGAGCAGCGGCAACCCCGACGGCGGCCCTAGCAGCAGCGCTGGCGGCAGCACCGCTTTCGGCACGCGCAATCCGACCTGCCACAAAGCGACCAGCATGGGCGAGGTTCAGGTCCCCACCTTCTGGAAGAACCTGCCCGGCGAGACCAGCTGGTTCGCATCGCCCGTGGTCATCGATATGGACCACGACGGCAAGAACGAGCTGGTGGCGGCTTACTACTCCACCTACGTCTACGACTCTCAGGCGAA
>JADGRG010000092.1 GCA_017881145.1 Sandaracinaceae bacterium
AAGAGCTGTCGAAAAATCGGCGCAGAGCGAGCGCGCCCGCAGAAAAAACCGCAGGAATACTCGCGTATTTCGAGGATTTTTTCGAGGACGAAAGCCGCTATGAGCCATTTTTCGACAGCTCTTGAGTCACGCAGGAGGTGTTGAGCATGACGCACCTGGAAGATAAGTGGGCGACTCAGGCACTTGGGGCATTCGCACCCTCGGGAGCCCAGGGCCTGTCTCCCTTGCCCAACGAGGTCGACTATCTCGCGACCTTTCGGCGCATGTCTCGACTCTCGACGCCGTTGGCCGCACTGGGGCTACGGCTCGCTCTGTGGCTGGTGGCGCTCGCCCCGCTCTGGCTCTGCGGGAGATGCATGACCATCTCGCGACTCGCCGAGCCAGAACGCGCTCTGCTCCTGTCGCGTCTGCTCACGCACTCGAGCTTCGCCGTACGCGAGCTGACTCTGCTGCTGAAGTTCGCAGCCGCCATGGCGCTGCTTGGTACAGCCTCGGTGCGCGCCCGCTCCGGCTACGACAACGTGCAAGCCACCACCAAGCTCGAGAGCGGCCTGCGTCTGCGCGTGCGCGCCACGCGTAGCAGCGCATCGAGTGGCGCTGCGTTACGCGCGCACGGATCGTGGCCGGCACCCAAAGGGCCGGAACGGAAAGCATCATGAGCATGCACCAAGAAGACAGCGCGGACTTCGTGATCGTCGGCACCGGCGCGGGCGGAGCGACCGCAGCACGCGTGCTCTGCGACGCTGGATTCTCCGTGGTGATGATCGAAGAGGGCCCGCGCGTTCCTAGCGAAACGCGACCGGCCGGCCTGCTCGACGCGATGAGTGAATCCATGCGCGACATCGCGACGGTCGCGACCAGGAGTCGGACTCCGATGCCGCTCTTGCTCGGCCGCTGCGTGGGCGGCAGTACCGCCGTGAACTCTGGGATCATCTGGCGATTGCCGGATGACGTGCGCGCAGACTGGCGGCTGCGCTTCGGGCTCGACGAACTAGTCGACGACGTGGAGCTCGAGCGCATCTTCGCTCGCATCGAGACCGATCTCGAGGTGGCTGAAGTTTCCGATGAGATTCGCGGCGGCAACGCCGACTTGATGAAGATCGCGAGCGAAGCGCTGGGGCTGCCGGGCAGAGCCATGCGCCGCAACGCGAAGCGCTGCGTGGGCAACGCGCGCTGTCTGCAGGGCTGCCCCGAAGGTGCGCGGCAAAGCATGGACGTGTCCTACGTGCCCTACGCCGTGCAGCACGGCGCGCGCTTACATCCGCTCTGTCGTGCTGAGCGCGTGATCATCGAGCGTGGGTGTGCGCAGGGCGTGCGCGGCACTCTCCTCGATCCGAGCTCGCGGCAACCGCAGGGCACGTTTCACGTCCACGCAGCCCGGGCAGTGATCATCGCCGCCAGTGCCATCCACACCCCGGTGCTGCTCTGGAAGAGTGGCCTGCGCCGCAACGTCGGCGAGGGCTACCAGGCACATCCGGGCGTCGCCGTGCTCGGCCGCTTCGATCGGCAGGTGGGGATGGGCTTCGGCGCGAGCCAGGCCTACGAAGTGCCGCTGCGCGAGCACGGCGTGAAGCTCGAATCGATCGCACTGCCGCCCGAGCTGCTGGCAGCACGGCTTCCGGGCGCCGGCGCGGAATGGCAGCGCGACTTGCGCAAGCTGGATTATTTCGCGCAGTTCTGCGCCGTAGTCCGGATGCGGGCGCGCGGGCGAGTGCGACCGGGACACTTCGGCATGGTCGACGTGCGCTACGAGCCGCTCGCCGACGATCTACGACGCGTGAACGAATCGGTCGCGCTCTTGGTGAGAATGATGTTCGCCGCGGGCGCAGTCGAGGTATATCCAGGCGTTGCGGGTCTGCCCGAGCGCATGACGCGCGTGGAGCAGGCCGACTCCATCCTGCAACGCAGCGTTAGACGGCGCGATTTTCATCTGATGGCGTCGCACCACTTTGCGACGGCGGCTGCCGGCATCGACCCCGAAACCAGCGTGGTCTCGCCCACGCTCGAAACCCACGACGCCGCACAGCTCTACGTGATGGACGCCAGTGTGCTGCCCACGAACCTCGGGGTGAACCCCCAGCACTCCATCATGGCTCTGGCCTTCCGTGCCGCCGAGCGCCTGGCCAACGCCAAACGCCCCAGCCTGCGCGCGGCGTGAGCGCTCGCGTCAGCGCCCCAAAATTTCGCTTGGCGCGTGGACGGGCGAGATCTCGTCTTGCACCGGCGTGGCCTGCACGCCCGCCGGTGCAGGCGCAGGCGAGACGCCTACCGTGTGCACGGCCATCCGGTAGAGCCGCAGCTCCGCACCCGAGAGAGCACTCGCCGGTAGACCCTCTTCGGCGAGCAGGCGTAGGTAGGCGTCCGAAGGCTTACCGGAGCCCGGCTTGTGGGTGTCCTCGGGCAAGAGGTAGCGCCAGGCTCCTTTGTGCTCGTAGCCGACACCATGGGTCGGGCCGACCACGCGATCGATGAAGGCTTTCTCGTGCACCCCGATTTCGCCGTCGTCCGAGAGGAGCGAGACCTCGACGTCCAGCCGCGGCAGACTCTTGTCGAGCGGGCCGCCCATGGCCTGCTCGCGTTCCAACCAGCGCTTGCGCGCTACGTCGCAGGCTGTCACCAGCGCACGGGCAAACGAGGTGCCGCGCGCTGAACGCCACAGACGCGCGTGCTTGCCGCTGCGCAAGAGCACCATCACCTCCACCGGAGCGATCCGCCGCAGCACGTCCGGAAACGAGCTCATGCGCGGTGGCTCTGCTCCCGCGATCAGTCGACGAGCAACCTCAGCCATGCCTTGCCGCAGCGCAGGGGTCCACTCTCTGGTCGGGTCGAGCACGTAGAGCGCAGCCAGAGGCGAGAGATAGAGCCCCTGCAGCCCCGGCAAGCTCGCATAGCTCGCCAAGTGCCGGGCCACGCTATCTTGCGCACCTGCAAGTGCGCGCGCTGCGTTCCCTTCAACGAGCACGCCATCCAGGTGTGCGCCCACCAATGCCGACGGGAGCGGCGCATCGGCCCGCGCGCGCAACACGCCCAGCACACCCGGCATTCGCGCGACGTCGACCAAGGTCGTGCCGTCTACGTGCATCTCGAGGAGTTCGGATCCTGCAAGCACTGCGACCGTCCCGCGGCCGCAGAGCGCACGAGTCAGACCCGACCGGCCCGAATCGCGACACGCACAAAGCAAGCAGAGGCCGAACGCAAAGACGCGAACCAGCCGAGACGCGGGTGTGATGAGGAACATACCGGGCCCGGATCAATAGCGCAGGCCGAGCGAGAGCAAGAAGGAGAATTGCCTGGGCATCGCCGCGGCCGTACGCCCGGCGACCGGCTTGGCCTCGATCGTCGGAGGTATCAGGTCGAAGCCGCCGGAAGCACCAAAAGTGAAGAAACCCACCCGGCCCTCGAGCCCAAAAAATACCCGATAGCGGTTCTGGCTGATCGGATTGAATACAACGGTATTCGCAACGGCGGCGGAGCTACCAGTGCTGCACTCCGTCGTGCCACCGCCGGCAGGCGGCGCACACTTGTTGAAGACGCCGCCGTCGGCGGCGAGATCCACACGGCCAGTGTCGGCCCGCACGAAGAGCAGGCCGAGCGCAGCGAAGGGCGTCAAGCGATAGCGCTGCGCCACCACGAAAGGCTTGGAGAGCGTGACGTCGATCGCGTGGGTCTGCAGTGAGAGCTGGCCGGCACCCAACATGGTCTGCAGCACACCGCGAACGGCGAGGTCCGGCAGCTGACCCAGGCCGCTGTGAAAGCCCTCGAAAAGCGCCCATTTCAGCTCGCCGGAGAAGAGCCACATCGAGGTGCTGATGCCCTGGCCGAGTGAGGAGCCGATCTCTAGGCCGAAGGGCAGCCCCTTGCGCATTTCGATGCGGTTCCAGACCGGCATGGTTTCGGGCGCCGCGTTGTGATCGGAGGAGCCTCCGGAACCTCGCGTGCCGTACACCCAATAGAACCGATCCGCCGCGATGCCCGTGCCGGTGCTCGAAAGCGAGAGAGCAAAGCCGCGCGGGCCCAGAGTCGCCGCACCACGTTCGGCCATCGGCGCCACCGTCACGGCGAGCTGCGAGATGAGTCGTTCGAAGGCGTCGTTGTCTGCGCAGTAGATCGCCGCTGAGCTCGCCGGAAGCGAACAGCCGGGCGTGTCGTGGGCCAGATGCAGGCGCGAAAGCGCGAGGTCCATGCCGCTGGCGCGCACGCGCGCCGGTGAGAACAAGATCGCGAACACGCATGCGGCGAGCCAAAGACGGACCACCTAGCCAAGCTATCCCTGCGCGATCGCGCAGGTCAAGGCAGTGGCAAGACCACAAGCGCGGTGTATACCCGCAGCTCGCGGATGCCTCTCACGCCCAAGCTGCGCTGCCGGCACCAGACACCTCCCCTGCGCGTCGTGCTGGTTGAGCCCGAGATCCCTCCGAACACCGGTTCGATCGCCCGCACCTGCGCAGCGACCGGCTCCCCGCTGCATCTCGTCCAGCCGCTTGGCTTCCGCATCGACGACCGCTCGCTCAAGCGCGCAGGCATCGACTACTGGCACCTGGTGGACGTGCACGTGCATCCGAGCCTCGACGCGTTCATCGCACAGCACGGCGACGCACGCCTGCATCTGTTCAGCTCCCAAGCCGAACGCTCCTATCTCGAGGCGGAGTTTCAGCCCGGGGACGCGCTCGTCTTTGGGAAGGAATCCGTGGGCCTGCCGCGCGAGCTACTGCAGCGGCATAGCGAGCGCGTCTGGGGCATTCCAACCAGCGGGCGCGTGCGCAGCCTGAACCTTTCCAACGCCGTGGCCATCGTCGTATTCGAAGCCTTGCGTCAAAACGGCAGCCTCGCCGACACCTTCGTCGAGTGACGGGCTCGCGCTCTCTCGGCTCAGAACCGGAGGATCTCTGGCATACTCGCAACGCAAG
>JADGRG010000093.1 GCA_017881145.1 Sandaracinaceae bacterium
AGAGGGCCACTCGCTGCTCTACGTCGGGCTGCTCTATTTGCTCAAGGGACCCATCCCGCAGGGCCACGACATCCTGCTCACGCCCACCGCCTTCGCCGGCTGGGCGGGCCTGCTCGTGACCATGATCAACCTGATCCCCGCCGTGCAGCTCGACGGCGGGCACGTCGCCTACGCGCTCTTCGGCGAGCGTCAGGAGCGCTACTCGCGCCTCTTGCGCTTCCTGCTCTTGCCGCTCTCGCTCGGTGTGACGCTCTACTACGGGCTGCCTGCCTGGCTCGCCGGCCTGCGCGGCGACGCTCTGGAAGCCTACCTCGCGCCCGGCGCGCAGTGGTTCATCTGGTGGATCCTCCTGCGCCTGATCGCACGGCGCGGAACACGCGAGCATCCGGAAACCGACGACGACACGCTCTCTCCGCGGCGCCGCATGGTCGCCCGCCTGACGCTCGCGCTATTCGTGCTGCTCTTCATGCCGGTGTGGCTGCGCGAAGTCCCCGTCCACTGAGGCGCTCTCTGGCTTGGCGGGGAATTTCTCGGGCGGAGAGCTGGGCTGATAGCGTGGCGGCTGTGTTGCACTTTCTGCGCGCCTGTGTTCGTCGCCCCGTGTTTGGGCTGGCTTTGCTCTTGTGGCTTTCCGGGCTGGGGCAGGCTCGGGCTTGGACGGACACGCATGTCGTCGGCGTCGCGGCGCGCCTGGATGCGAGTCACTTGCCCACTATGCGCGTCGCTCTCGACGTACGGGTGCGTGTCAACGCGGGCCGGCTCAACACCTTGGAAGTCGCAGGGCTGGATGCGGATGCCACGCTCGCCCCAGATGTCGTTGCGGTGATCACCAGCGCCGATGGCATGATCTACTTGCCTTCAGCCAGTACCACCGGACCCGGCATGGTCGTGCTGCGCTTCGCGGACCGCCACGCGGCGCCCGGCCACGGCGACTACACCGCGACCCTCACCTACGACACGCACCAGGCCTTCGAGTCGGCCGAGACGCTCGCGGGTGAGCGCAAACGGCTGCGCTGGACCTTGCCCTCGTGGGAAGTGGGACTGCCCGACGTACACATCATCGTGGTTGCTCCCCAGGGCACGAAGGCCGCAGAGCTCGCTGCGAGCGCTGCTTTTGGCGACGAGACGTCGCTGCAGGCGCTTCCCACTGGCATTGAGCTGACCTTTCGCCGGGTCGAGCTCCCGCGCACCCAGGCTTGGGAGATCGCCTTCGACGTGCCCGCCTCGGCGCGGCCGGCAACGGCAGCCGTGGCCACGTCCCAGCAGCGCAAGGCCGAGAGCGCGGAGGCCGGCAACCCCGGCCGACCGTGGACCTGGCTGGCCGGGCTCGCCTTGGGTCTTGTCGCGTTGGCCAAGCGCCGGCTGACTCGGCGCGTGTGTGAACGCTACAACCTGCACCCGACGCCGCTCGTGAAGCTGCGCTCGGAGCAGCTGCGCGTGCTCCTCCTGCTCGCGTCCTGCGCTGCAGGCTTCGGGCTCTTTCGCGTGCAGGCTCTGGGCAGCTCTGTCCTCCTGGCGTTCGGCATCGCCTGCGCGCTGGACCGCAACCTAGTCCGCCTGCCGCTACCAGCTGCGAGCACCTTTCGCGTCGCCAGCGAGGCCGAGCTTCACCGCAGCCGATGGCGGCGGCTTTCCGAGCACTTTGCGGCCGAGGCTTGGCTCGATACCACGACCGTTGTGGGCATGGCGAGCCTCGCGCTGGCGCACGCCCCATGGGTCCTGCTCAGCCACCACGGCGCTGGGCGCGAGCTCTGGCTCTGCGCTGCGCTCTGCGTGACCCCACTCTTCTTTACCGCGACGCGCCAGCAGCGTCCGCTCTCGGTAGCGGGCATGTTGGCTTGGCTCTCGCAGGCGCGCGCTGCCGCAGCGTTCTCCGCGGTCAGCACGGAGCTGTTGGTGGGCAGCGCTCCGGATGGCCGGGCGCTGGATGCCCGCCTGCGCTTCTCGCCGGCCAGCGTCGTCGCAGGCAGTGGCAAGCTCGAGCTCTGCGTCACCGACGCCCTACTCTACGGCCGGCCGCGCAGCGCTCTTGCGCTGCTCGCGCTCTCTGCGAGAGGCAGCCCCGCCGATGCCATCCTCGCGCAGGCCCTGCCCGGGTCCGAAGCGCTCTTGAGCCCCGACGGCAAGCACGTCGCGCGCGTCTGCGTCACGCAGAGCGCAAGCGAAGACGCTGCCAAGCTCCTGCAATGGCTCACACCCGCAGGCAACGCGCTCGCGCGCATCTCAGAAGCAGCGTAGTCCCAGCCGGACACACGAGCCAAACGCAGAGCGTTCAGCTGGCGCGCTTGCGCAGCTCATCGACCAGGGCGTCGAGCTCACGTAGCTCGCGACCCACGGTCTCAGGCTCCAGGTCCATATCGACCAGCGCCGCCTGCACGGCTTCGTAGAGCATCGTCGCAGCGCTCTCGTCTTTGACGCACTGCTGAGCTGTGCGGCCAAGGTGCTTGAGGCGCACGACCTTGGGCAGGGCCTGTTCCAGCACCGCCATGCCGGGGCCAAGATTGGCGCGAACCAAAGCCAGGTCGCTCTCCAGCGTCTCGAAGAGCTCCGGTGCATCAGCACGCACCCGCGGCAACGCTTCCGGTGCAAGCTTTACCAGGTGCTCCAGCGCCAAGAGCAGAATGAGCACGTCGTCCACGTAGGCCAGCGCGCCACCCCGAACACCGGGGATGGTGTTGGTGCGCGAGAGCCAGTGCACGATCGCACCTGCCACCAACGCTCGCGCTTCGTCCGGGATGTCTTGATCCTCGGCGACGCGTAGCGCGGCTTTTAGACTTTGCGGTAGCGAGACAATCGCTCCCCGCGCCCATTCCACAAAATGCTTATCCACAAGATCAGGCCGCACCATCACTCGATCGACCGCTGGGGTCTCCCCGTCCTGAAGCGCGCGCAAACCGCGCGCTCACTCGTCTCCGTGCGAAAGTGTTTCCGCAACGTCAGTCTTTGGGTATCAGGTCCCGACCGGCTGGGCAAGCGACCTCGACACCGGTAGGCCCTGCATCCGTCCGAACGATCTTGAACTCGACCCGGCGGTTCTTCTCCCAGGCCGGTGCGTTGTGCATCGGATCGACTGGACAGCGCTCACCGTAACCAGCGCTGCGTAACCGGCTCGCGTCCACTCCGCGCTGGATCAACGCCTGGCGCACCGAGGCCGCACGGTCGGCTGTGAGTCGGATGTTGTAGTTGTCGTCGCCGCGCTCGTCGGCGTGCCCCTGGATTTCCACCAGAGTGATCTGGGGATTGCCGATCAGGGTAGCGCCGACCGCGTCGACGATCGGGAACGATTTGGCCAAAATCTCGGCGCTATCGGTCGCGAAGTAGATCTTCTCGAGGATGATGATCTCGTTTTCCTCGATGATGACGCTACCCTTGTCTGGGCAGCCGTCTTCGTCCTGATACCCGTTG